>JALSSQ010000050.1 GCA_026984165.1 Sulfurovum sp. | reverse complement strand
TACGTGAATGGGTGCTTTGGGGTAGAGGTCGTGGAAGGCTAGGAAGTTATCGTTTTCATGTACTGTGTTGTTGGGGATTTCTTTGTTTACTATTTTACAGAATATGCACATTTTATAGTCCTTTGATTATTTAGGAAGTGATGACTTTAGTCTCACTTGAAGTTGGTGGGACTAAAGTCTCCACTTCCATATTTTGGTTAATTATAACACAGAAAATATGCAATAAATCACCTTATTAGTAACTTTTGGATAAAATCACGGTAATTATCAAAGTCATATAGAGGTTTTATGAAAGAATTAGAAGATAAAATTCTTCAAGCTAAGAGTCTTGAAACATTAGAAAAAGTACGTGTAGAGCTTTTTGGTAAAAAGGGTGTGTTAGCAGCCCAGTTTGCTAAGATGAAAGATGTCCCCGGTCCAGAGAAAAAAGCTTTTGCCCAAGGGCTCAATGAGAACAAAGCAGCACTACAGGCAAGTTTTGATGCACGCTATGAAGCACTGAAAGCCGAAGAGATAGAGAGAGTCTTGAAGTCTGAAGCGATAGATGTATCGCTCTATGGTACCTTGGCACAAAAGGGTGCACTCCATCCTGTGATGGAGACGATGGATAAGATTATCGACTACTTTGTGGCATTGAATTTCTCGGTAGAGTCTGGGCCTATGGTAGAAGATGACTTTCATAACTTTGAAGCATTGAACCTTCCAAAATACCACCCTGCACGCGATATGCAAGATACCTTTTACTTTAAAGATGGTGGCTTACTTAGAACACATACTTCACCTGTGCAGATACGTACGATGCTTGAGACGAAGCCCCCTATACGTATGATAGCACCAGGTACAGTGTTTAGACGAGATTTTGATGTGACACATACGCCAATGTTTCATCAGGTAGAGGGGCTTGTGGTTGATGAAAAAGACAAAGTGAGTTTCGCTAACCTCAAGTCCATACTCACTGACTTTTTGCACTACATGTTTGGAGAGGTTGAAGTACGTTTTAGACCAAGTTTCTTCCCCTTTACCGAGCCATCTGCCGAAGTTGATATCAGCTGTATTTTTTGTGAGGGAGAAGGGTGTCGTATCTGTTCACATACAGGCTGGCTAGAGGTGCTTGGTTGTGGGATAGTTGATCCTAATGTCTTTAAAGCAGTGGAATATGAAGATGTGAGTGGCTATGCCTTTGGTTTAGGGGTAGAGCGTTTTGCAATGTTGATGCATAAGATACCAGACCTTAGAAGTCTGTTTGAGGGAGATATAAGACTATTGGAGCAATTTAGATGATAATTACAAGATCTTGGTTACAGGAGTTTATAGACCTTAGTGATGTCTCTAATGAGAAGCTCTATGAGACATTTAACAGCATTGGTCTGGAAGTCGATAGTATCAAAGAGATCCAAATTCCTCAAAAAGTAGTGATTGGTAAGATACTCAGCTGTGAAAAACACCCAGATGCAGACAAGTTGAATGTCTGTCAGATAGACGTGGGGTCAGGTACGAGACAAATTGTTTGTGGTGCAGCTAATGTTGTAGATGCTGAATATGTTGCCGTCGCGACTATCGGTGCAGTGCTTCCTGGTGATTTTGAAATCAAACATGCCAAACTTCGCGGAGTAGAGTCTGAAGGGATGGTGTGTGCCTCCTCTGAACTTGGGCTTCCGGATATGGGCAAAGGGATTATGATACTGGATTCAAGCATCGGTGAGCTTGAAGTAGGACGTGAATTTGGTTCGTATGAAAAAGTAGCAGATACGATTATAGAGCTTGAGCTTACGGCAAATCGTGGAGATTGTCTTTCTGTATATGGGGTAGCAAGAGACCTCTCTTCGGCACTTGAGATTGAGATGAAACCTTTTGAGTACAAGCAAGAGGAGAAGATGAAGCTTGGTATTGCGCGTGAAGCCCAATTGCATATCCAAGGTGAGATGGATGCAGATCTTTGTTATAAGTTGGCATCGGTAGAATCTTTAAAGGCTAGTTTTCTTGTCAGTTTGCGTTTAGCGATGGTAGATGTAGAGGCAGAGGGTAAGCTGAATGCATTTCTTGCCTATGCTACGCATGCCACAGGTGTTGTGTTACGTGCATATGACAGCCAAGCATTTCGTAATGAAGAAAATAAAGTGCTTGTCTCCCCTAAGGCTAAAGCCAAAGGTATTACAGAGATACTTGCCAACGGAAAAGTAGCATCTACAGTGGGTGTAAACCAAAATGATGAGATGCAAGCCACTGATGAGACGAAACAACTACTCATTGAAGCGAGTTATATACATCCTGATACTTTGGTTGAGGCTGTAGCACATACTTCACTTAAAACAGATGATTTGTATTACAAAACATCACGTGGTTCAAACCCTGAGCTCTCTTTTGGTCTTTCTATGTTAGCGTTACTTATGGATACGTATGCAGATATCTCATGTTATGAGGGTTCTCTTAATGTTACAGTAGAGAGAGAAAAAGAAACAGTTGTGGTAGATGCCAAAGAGATATCTTCTATCGTAGGTATGGAGATAGAACTCTCTAAAATAGTCACTATTTTGCAAAAGCTTGGATTTGAAATCTCTAAGATGTCTGATGATGTCATAGCTGTTGTGGTTCCGCTTTTTAGACACGATATCAAACACATTCAAGATGTGACTGAAGAGATAGTGCGTATTGTTGGTATTAACAATATCAAGGCAAAACCATTGGTGTTTGCTGAAAAACGACGTCTCAATGATGTAAGCGCACGTTACAAAGCCAAAAAAGCTTTTAGAAATTGTGCAGTGGGTGTAGGATATTTTGAAAATGTTTCTTATGTCTTTTCCGATAAAACTGTGTTGGACAAATACGGTTTTGCAGTGACAGAAGATGATATAGAACTTGCTAACCCTATCGCTGAAGAGTTAAATACACTAAGAAGTACACTGTTGGTAAATTTATTGGCTGCGGTGAAACGTAATGTCTCTTATACGAAAAAGTCCATACCACTTTTTGAAATAGGTGCAGTCTTTGACGCCAAAAGAGAACAAAGTGAAGTAATCTCTTTTGTCTTTTCTGGACAGAGTGAAGGTGAAACGGTGAGAAATGCAGGGAAACCTGGCATGATTGACTTTGCCACCTTTACACAAAAGGTTGGCGCGGTTATTGGTGCATTTGAGCTTGAGCCTTGTACCTTTGAGAATGGTTTGTTGCACCCTTATCAGTCGGCCAATGTCATCGTAGATGGAAAAGTGTGTGGATTTATCTCCAAGCTTCACCCTACGGTACAAGAGGATTATGGTATCCCTGTGACATTCATCGCAGAGATAGATTTGGATGCTTTATTACCTAGACATATTAATGCAGTACCTATCTCTAAGTTCCAAGGGGTCTATAAAGACCTCTCTGTAGTGATAGATAAATCTATAAGATATTATGAGGTGGCAAAAGTTTTAAATGTTTTGGATTTGCCACTTTTAAAAGATGTGTATCCTATAGATATTTATGAAGATGATCTGTTGGCGGATAAAAAGTCTCTTACGATTCGCTTTTTTATACAGTCTATGGAAAAAACACTTGAAGATGCAGATATTGAGTCTGTTATGAGTCATCTAATGAATACACTTGAAAAAGAGTGTGGTGCTGAACTTAGATAATATAATAAAAGAGGGGAAATAGATGAAAATACAACTCGCATCTAGTTATGGATTTTGTTTTGGTGTCAAACGTGCTATAGAGATAGCAGAAGAACACAAAGGTTCGGTCACATATGGACCTCTCATTCACAATAAAGATGAGATTGACAGATTAAAAGATGGTTTTAATATTGGCATTGCTCGAAATTTAAATGATATTCAAACCAATGATGCTGTTGTTATTCGTACACATGGCATTCCTAAAGATGAATTAGCTGTGTTAAATTCACAAGATCATAAAATTATCGATGCCACCTGTCCCTATGTCACAACACCTCAAAATATTGTAGCCAAGATGAGTGAAGAGGGGTATAGTATCGTTATCTTTGGAGATGCCAATCATCCTGAAATCAAAGGGGTAGTCTCTTATGCGACGTATCCTGATGATGCTTTTATTGTTTTGGAGCCCGAAGAGTTAGAAGAGCTCCCGCTTCGCGGTAAAGTGGCGGTAGTCTCACAAACCACCAAAAAGCCCGAAGATTTTGCCAAAATTGTCACAGCACTCATGTTGACGCGCAAAGAGATACGTGTATTTAATACCATTTGTAATGCCACCTTTGAAAATCAAGATGCCGCAGCAGACCTTGCCAAAGAGGCAGATGTGATGATAGTTATAGGAGGGAAACACTCTTCTAATACCAAACAATTACATAGTATTTGTAAACGTGACTGTGAGGATAGCTACCTTATAGAAAATTGTGATGAGCTTGATGCTTCTTGGTTTGAGGGTAAGAAACTTTGTGGTATCTCTGCAGGTGCTTCTACCCCTGACTGGGTAGTGCAAAATGTGATTGACAAAATTCAAGAAATGGTCAAAGTAGAAGCTTAAAGTATGCACGCCTTGACATTGCAACCCATTCAAAAA
>JALSSQ010000049.1 GCA_026984165.1 Sulfurovum sp. | reverse complement strand
GTTGGTATATACTCTTATTTAAACTCAACCTTTAACTTCTAAGTTTCGGAACTTGGGTGCATGTAGGATAGGCTGGAAAAGCTTTGTCTTGTGAATACATAGATTTTGTTTTTTGAAGAGTTATGGTACTTATCTTTTTTATCAGAATTTGAACTACTTAGCAAAATAAATACCGATATGTATTCTACATCTAGAGCTGTTGTGGAACGAGTAAAATCTCTTGATTTATATTTGGCTACCGTTATCCTTGGTTACTAACTCAACATTTGTTAAATCTGATTGTTGTATGATGTTTCTTGTATTGTGCTGATAGACTAGTGACATTTTTAAATTCTTATATTCTATAAATCTATAATTGCTTAACTTTTACGAATAGATATTGACAATTTACTTACGTGCTGCAATAGTAATTCACTCTATGGTCTATCCTAGGAAAAATCGAGATGGCTACTACGAAAGTACCATCTGAGAAAAACTATCCGCATCGAGCGATGCAGATCCTACCAAGACACCATCCACACCTGCAATACTTGTAATCTCTTTGATGTTTGCAGGTTTGACAGAGCCACCATAGAGTAGTGGTGTGTCATTGATCACTTTTTTGAGAGCGCTATGGGTTGCAGATATCTCTTCTGCTGTAGCAGAGCGCCCTGTGCCTATCGCCCAAATAGGCTCATAAGCTACGACAAGTTTATCGTAATGAATGTCTATGCCTTCAAACTGTGCTAACAGATACTCCATCACAGGTTCAAAACCTTTTTCTCGTATCGACAAAGGTTCACCGATACAGTAGATAATTTCAAAACCCTGCGCTTGAAAAAATGCACACTTTTGGGCTACTTTTTCTTGGGTTTCAGCCATATATTCACGGCGTTCACTATGCCCAATAAGAATCGTTTTGATACCAAACTCATCAAGCTGTTCCACGCCTATTTCACCTGTAAATGCACCATTATGTACAGGATAGGCATTTTGTGCACCTATAGTAAAATTACCTTCATAGTTGTCTAGTGCAGTAAAGGGAGGGAAAATGTATATTTTATCTCTTACATCTTTTGTGCATAACTTTACATTTAATTCCTCAATGTACTGTCTAGTACTTTTACGTGTTTGGTTTGTTTTAAAATTTGCAGCATAAATCATATCTCCCCTTTTTTACAACAATCACAGTAATGCATCTAGTCCAGGTAGTGTTGCACCCTCTATCAACTTCAAACTTGCGCCACCTCCAGTAGAGATAAAAGTCATTTCATCAGAATCTCCAGCACGTTGTACTACATCTGCAGTGTCTCCACCTCCTACAATCGTCGTTGCATGTGTTTGCGCAATATTATTTGACATAGCCATACTGCCTTTAGAGTACCTATCCATCTCATACACACCCATTGGTCCGTTCCATATAATCGTCTGTGCATCGTTGAGTGCTTCTCTAAAGAGCCTAGAAGTTGCAGGTCCTATATCTAGCCCCATCCATTCGGTAGGTATCTCTTGCACAGGAATATATTTTACTGTTGTGTTTTCAGAAAATTCAGGTGCCGCAACAACATCAACAGGTAAATAAAACTTTACCCCTAATTTTTTTGCTTTGGTAATAATAGCATTGGCTTCATCAAGTAAATCATCTTCTACCAATGAATTACCCACTTCATGCCCGTGTGCTTTAAGGAAAGTAAATGCCATACCACCACCGATAATTACTTTATCTACTTTTGTGATAAGATTGGTTAAGGCCTGCAATTTACCAGAAACTTTGGAACCACCGACTACCGCAACAAATGGTCGCACAGGATTATCGAGTACTTTAGAAAAGAAATTTACTTCTTTTCCCATAAGAAAACCTGCCGCTTTGTGTTCAGCATCAAAAAATTTTGTAATTGCATGAATAGAAGCATGTTTTCTATGACATGCTCCAAAAGCATCATTAATATAAATATCTGCAAAATCAGCCAGTTTTTCAGCAAATACTTCATCATTACTCGTTTCCCCTGCTTCATAACGAAGATTTTCAAGCAATAATACATCTCCTGATTCCAAAGCATCTACTTTTTTCCTAGCATCACTACCCACAACATCATCAGCCATAAAAATATCTCTTTTTATTTTGAGCAAAGTATGCAGTCTTTTTGCTACAGGTGCAAGAGAATATTTCTCTTCATATTTTCCTGGTTCTGGTCTTTCATAATGTGATGCCAAAATGATCTTACAATCTCTGTCTATACAGTAACGAATCGTCTGTAGTGCAGAACGGATACGCCTATCATCCGTAATATTTCCAAACTCATCTTTAGGTACATTAAAATCACATCTTATAAATACTCTTTTACCATCTATATCTAAATCTTTAATCGTTTTCAATCTGTTTACCCATCCCTAAATTATTTGCTAATATGTACAGCCATATCTACCAAACGACAAGAGTATCCCCACTCGTTGTCGTACCATGAAAGCACTTTAACCATATTATCACCAATAACTTGAATCGTATCAAGCGGCACAACTGTACTTAGCTCCTCTCCTACAAAATCTTGAGAAACCCTATACTCTTCATCAACACCAAGAATACCCTTGTGTGATCCTTCGCTTGCACGTCTAAATGCTTCTTGTACATCTGCGACTGTAACGTCTTTGCTTAATGTCACTGTCAAATCAACCATAGATACATCTGCGGTAGGTACCCTGATAGCCTGTCCGTTAATTTTTCCGCTAAGCGATGGAAGTACTTTGGAAATAGCTTTAGCTGCGCCCGTAGATGTAGGCACAAGATTACTCGCTCCTGCACGTCCTTTGCGTGGATCTTTTTTATGTTTGGCATCAAGTATCGGTTGAGAAGAGGTATAGGAGTGAATCGTTGTCATCAACCCATTTTCGATACCAAAGGCATCATCAAGCACTTTGGCTACAGGTGCCAGGCCATTGGTGGTACAGCTTGCATTAGAAACGACTCTCTCTCCAGCATACGCATCTGCATTCGCACCAAATACAAAGGTAGCAGTATCATCTTTGGCAGGGGCAGAAAAAAGCACCTTTTCAATACCATTATCGAAGTATGGTTGTACAGACTCTGCAGTGAGGAATGCACCCGTGCACTCCAAGACCACTTGGGCTCCAGTAGAAGCAAAGTCAATTTTACTCAAGTCACGCTGGGCAAATATTTTTGCTTTGGTAGTGCCTATATGCAAAAAACCATCACGCACCACGACATCATTGCGTCTTCCATGTACAGAATCGTATTTGACTTGATACTCAAGCATCTCCTCACTTGCGCTTGCATTGACAGCCACGAGCTCAATATCGTCTCTATCTGCGATAATTCTCGCTACACATCTACCAATTCTGCCTAGTCCATTAATTGCTACTTTTACAGCCATCTTTTACCCTTAACGTTTTTATATAAAATTATGTTAAAATTCTGCTAATTTTACAGTAAATGAGGTTAGTATTTGGTTAAAAAACCTAAGCCAGTAGCTGCAATGTTTGGTGGGAGTTTCGACCCTCCACACTTAGGACATCAAATTATTGTTCAAGAAGTCATTGAGCATCTTGATATCGAGACACTGCTTGTTGTACCAACCTATCTTAGCCCTTTTAAGGTCTCTTCTTTGGCACCTGCTTCTTTACGTTTAAAGTGGTGTCATATACTTTTTGATAATATTCCAAAAGTACATGTTGATGACTATGAGATAAGAAAAGGTAAAAGTACCTATACCTCAGATTCTGTAAAACATTTTAACATAGCGTATCATGTCAAGTATCTCATTATTGGTTCTGACAACTTAGTATCTTTAAAAAAATGGCATCATTTTAAATGGCTTAATGAAACCATAACATGGGTCATTGTTACTAGAGAAAAATTTCCTTTGGTACTTGATGGACTCAAAGACACAAAAGTATTGTATATAGATGCTTCTATAAGTTCCAGCCACATACGTCAAACAAAAGATTTACACTATGTTGATAAAAAAATTAAAACATCAGTACAACAAGTACTAGAAGGAAAAACTTTAATGACAATAGACCAAAGAGTAGAAAATATAGTCAATATACTTGATGAAAAAAAAGCAGAAGAGATAGAAGTATTTAATCTTGAAGATGCAGACTACATTGCAAAACGTGTAGTCATTGCAAACTCACTCAATAACAAACATACTTTGGCACTCTTTGATCAGCTTAAAGTAGCACTTAAAGCACAGGGTGATACATTTTTAAGCTCAGACGCAAGTGATGAATGGGTGGTTGCTGATTTGGGTGATATTCTCATTCATATCATGATACCAGAGTACAGACAACGCTATTCACTGGAACAATTTTTAAGCGAGTTAATAGAAAACCAAAAGAAGAATGCAGATATTGACCCTGCGTAAGTGTGTGGTCGATTTTATCGACCCTACAGGATATGGTCAGACGAACCTATGAAATAATCTAGCATTAAAAAAAGAATAATAGTAATCACTGGCGAAAATATCACCCACCAATAATATCTACTTCTCACTACATATATCCATAAACCACCCCAAGC
>JALSSQ010000048.1 GCA_026984165.1 Sulfurovum sp. | reverse complement strand
CTGCTCCTTCATCAATGCTTCTTTTACTGCTTTAATAATAGCCAAGTGCCCACCTGTTCCACCACCTGTCATTAGTATGCTCATTCAATCATCCTTTATTTATTAAAACGGTTGTTTGGCAAAGCCCAACAACCCTACCTTATCGCTGAGACAATTTCAGTAGTTGACTCATACAAACAAGTCGTGTTAAATCATCCTTCCATGTATGTCTCGTGGTACTTTTTTTGACACCATTAGCACCATACCTATGGCGATACAGGCTGCCCATATGTGAGAGCCCCCGTAACTTAAAAATGGTACAGCTATCCCTTTGATGGGAGTAATGCCAGAAATCCCATAAGAGTTCAATATAAAAGCAAAAGCAATGAGTAATCCTACGCCAATAGAAAACAAATAATACATAGGATTTTGTACTTTAGCGGCTATTTTAAAAATACGAAATATGATAAACAATATCGTTAAAGTAACCAATGTCAGCCCAAAAAATCCTAACTCTTCGGTAATACCTGCCAATATAAAATCTGTATGCACTTCTGAAAGATAGCCTAACTTGAATTGTCCATTGCCAAGCCCTTGCCCAAAAAATCCACCATTATGTATGGCATTAAGTGAGTTAGATATTTGGTAGGGTTCTTTACCTGCTTCAATACGTAAGTTTTGTAATTTTTCAAAAGGGAAGAGAGACAATATGCTGTCTTGTACAGTCCCCCACCATGATTTAATACGTGCCATACGGTGAGGTGCAAAAAATATCAAGGCTATAAAAGCCACAAATACACTAGATAACATCGTAAAGAAAAACTTTAAAGAAGAACCAATAAACAAAAAAAGTACCATCAATGTTGCACCTAAGACAACCACCTGCCCCAAATCTTTTTGAAAAATAGCAATAATCACTACGGCAATAAGAAAAATAAAAATATAAGGTGCAAAAGCGCGTATCTCTTCAAGAAATCCCATTTTTTCTTTATGTAATAGTTTTCGCGAAAAACTCCATGCCAAAAAGAAAACAAACCCTACTTTAAAAAACTCTACAGGCGCAATAGACAAAGATCCCACATGTATCCAACGTTTTGCACCACCTACTGCATTCACTAAAGAAGCAGGAAGAAACTGCATGATAATCATTAAAAGAAAAAAACTAAAAAACAGTACCAGTCCAACCCGATGAAACCATTTGTCAGGATCTAATTTGCTCAAAAAAATCATACTAACAAAACCAATCAACACAGCCATGCTTTGACGTATAAAAAAATGAAAATCAGAATAATGAAAATGCAATATCGTAAAGGTTGTAAGGGAATAATCCATTACTAAAGAGAGGGTTAAAAGTACCATTACTGCAGCCAAAAGGGGTTTATCTATCATATTACCATGCTCTTTCTCTTTTTTGTTTTATAATATTAATTAGTATTTTATCAGATTTATTAGATAACTTTGATAAAATCACATATCAACGAGGAAAATAATGAAGCAAACAATACAAAACAAAGCAATACATCAAAGAAAATATAAAATTGGTCTTCTTTTTTTACTTTTAGTACTTGCTATGGGTATTTTTTTGTCTTCAGTTTTAAAAACCATCTCAACAGAACGTAAAATCCCTTCTCACAATAAAATCATCCATGATCGTTCATTTCGTGGAGCAATTATCTCTGCAGATCATTATACATTAAGCAACTCACAAAAAACATATCAAGCTGTGATACGAGGAGCAAGTATCAAGCCTTCAATGAAAGAAGTATTTATAAAACTTTTCTCTATTTATAGTGGCATACAAGAGAAAGTGTTACGTTCTAAGTTCAAAAATCGTCAAGGTAAAGCAATCCAAGGCAATATTATTCTATCAAAGACTATCAAGTCTAGTACAGCAATGCAACTAAAATCTCTAGCTCTAAAGCTACGCAGACTTGGTGTATTTCGTTCTATTAAAACCCATTCAGGGATTGATGTACTTTTTGGACTTGATATTATTGAAAATGGAGAAAGCAGACGATTTCCTCTCCATGATGTTATGAGTCCTATACTTGGGTATGTGGGGAAAAAAAGTGATGGGCACTATACCAGACCTGAAGGCAAAAAAGGACTTGAACGTAACT
Organism: Sulfurovum sp.; assembly: GCA_026984165.1. Lineage (GTDB taxonomy): Bacteria > Campylobacterota > Campylobacteria > Campylobacterales > Sulfurovaceae > Sulfurovum. The sequence continues at coordinate 2,451 of JALSSQ010000048.1, read as the reverse complement.
ACAACACACATATTACTTCTAAAAAAGATGGCTACTTTAAAGGAAAACGTGATGTCCTTGGTGCGGTGATACATGATAAAAACAGTATCAACAAAAACCGTGTAGATGGTCTTGATTTACATCTGAATATCCCTTTATCCTTACAACGTAGAGTTGAACTCATGATAGACGCTATGAAAAAGAATCTTGGTGCAGATGAAATACTTGTAGGGGTCATGGAAAGCCAAACAGGCAAAGTTCTCACTCTCGCAAGCACTGAACGTTATAATCCAGCACATATTCGCCAAAAAGATATTCCTGCACTCAACCCAAAATTTTCAGAATATCCCTATGAAGCAGGTTCGGTTATTAAACCACTGACTCTTGCTATTGCACTAGATCATAAAGTAGTCACACCAAATACATGGTTCAACACCTATAATGGAAAACTCAAAATTGGTAAAAAGCGCACTATTACAGATGATGAAAAATTTGATTCACTCACAGCAACCGATATTATTGTTCACTCTTCTAATGTTGGAATATCTCAAATCTCATGGAGACTTACAGGAGAAGAATTTAGAGAAGGATTACTTAACTTTGGTATAGCAAAACCATCAGGATTGGATCTTTCACGTGATTTACCTGGAAAACTAAAACCCCTCTATTTACTTAACAACAAAATGCACAGAGCAAATTCATCATATGGGTATGGAATGCTCGTGACCTTTGCACAACTTTTTAAAGCGTATTCTGCATTTAATAATGATGGTATAGCCGTAACGCCACGTATTGTTGATTATTTGGGAGACAAAAAAGGAAAACGTTATACACTTAAACCCAAAGTAGGCAATATACAAGCTATTGGTAAAAGAGCAGCACAGCAAATACATCATATTTTAGTAGAAGTTATTAAACGCGGTACAGGAGCAAAAGCACAATACCCTGGTCTTGAAATAGGGGGAAAAACCGGTACGGCTCATATTGCTAAACATGGACATTATGTACATGAATATCATAGTAGTTTTTATGGTTTTGCCAATGACAAAAAAGGGCATAAATATACCATAGGTGTTTTGGTCATTAAAGCAAAAAAACATCATAAATATTTTGCTTCACAATCTGCGGTACCTACATTTAAAAATATCACACAACTATTGGTCGATCAGGGCTATTTGAAACCAGATCCTAAAGAAATGATACAAGAAAAGAAAAAAAGCAGTTTCTACGACACTAAAGAAAACACTAGCTCTACTCTTCCTGTATCAACATATACCCCAAATGTAAACAAAAAAGAAAAACCTAGTCAAAAACATACAAGAAAAAAATCAATTAAATCATTGTTCAATCTTAAAAAAACAACAAAAGTAAAAAAGAAAACAAAACCTAAAATATTTATACAAACAAAAGAAAAAAAGAAGCCTAAGAACAAAAAGCCTGCTAAAGAGAAATCTACCAATGAATTGTTTGAAGATTTATTTTAAATCCAAAGGTTATCGATCAATCTTGGCTTGCCTACCCATGCTGCTACAAGGATGATGGTATTGCCTATTTCTACTTTTTCTATGGCTTTAAACTCTCGATTGACTATAGCAACATACTCGACACTATCAGCTATCTTTAATACCTCTAACATCTCTTTTTTGATTTTGGCTGCTTGCAATTCTCCTGACATGACCATCTTAGTTGCATGTTTAAGTGAACGCGAAAGACACAAAGCACGCTCTTTCTCTGCTGAACTTAAATAGGCATTACGAGAACTAAGTGCCAATCCTTTATCATCTCTGACTATCTCACAAGGAACAATGTTTACATCCATAAAATAGTTTTTTACCATCTGTGTAATGAGTGCAAGTTGCTGAGCATCTTTTTTACCAAAGTAGGCTCTGTTGGCTCCACTAAGATTGAGTAGCTTCATCACCACTTGTAGCATCCCATCAAAATGTCCTGGGCGCTTTTCACCCTCAAGTACATACCCACGCACCGCAGGTGCACCGATACAGAGTTCATCTTCTTCATACATCACGTCTATACTTGGCATAAAGAGTATATCCACCCCTGCAAGCTCACATATCTTGATGTCTGCCTCCTCCTTGCGAGGATAGGCATCAAGATCTTCACCCTCCAAAAACTGCGTAGGATTGACAAAGACAGAGACAATGAGATGCTCATTCTCTCTGCGCGCCTGCTGTATGAGCGAAAGATGCCCCTGATGCAAAGCACCCATTGTCGGTACAAACCCCACTGTGCCCTTGAACTCCTCTTTTGCAGCCTGCAACGCTTCTATTGTCCTAGCGATAACCATCTCTAACCTCATTTTTCGGTATATTTGGATATGATTTTATCAAAAATATATGGAATAACGAGTAAGTTATTAGAAATTGTATCATTCCCACTTCATTGAGCCTCTCCTCCTGAGGCGATAGCCGAAGCTTTAATGCAAGGAATTAGATGAGAGCTTTGCCCTTATCC
>JALSSQ010000047.1 GCA_026984165.1 Sulfurovum sp. | reverse complement strand
ATGGAACGTGCTATGCAAAACCGTGGAAATGGTGGAGGACGCAATCGTAGGCGTGGCGGAGGTGGTGGATACCGCAGAAACCGCTCAGGTGGAGGAGGCAATAGACGCAGTAGAAATGGACGTTCTGGTGGCGGACGTGACAGCCGAAATGGTGGACAAGGCAGCAGAAGCTAGCCTCTCCTCCTCTATAATCTTCTACTTTTTGTAGAAAACTCTCTATAAATAATATTAATTATCTTTTAATATTTTTTATCCTATAATAACCCTATTCAAAATAAAAAGGAAATACAATGAAAGTTTCAACTATTCTTGCTATGTCTCTTGTGACATCCTCGCTACTCTTTGGTAAAACAACTATCATGGAGCAAGCAAAAAAAGCTGGCTTAAAAGCTATACCCACAACAGACAGTGAAATCAGTAAAATAATAGACCCAAATCATATCCTCACTAAGGAAAAAGTAGAACTTGGTAAAAAACTCTTTTTTGAACCTAGACTTTCTAAAAGTAGTCTTATTTCATGTAATACTTGTCATAACCTTGCTACTGGTGGAGTAGATGGTCTTGCTGCAGCTATAGGTGACAAATGGACACCAAACCCCCATCATCTTAACTCTCCTACCGTGTATAATGCAGTCTTTTATGATGCACAATTTTGGGATGGTAGAAGTCATAATTTGGAAGATCAGGCACAAGGTCCTATGCAAGCAACACCAGAAATGGCATCACCTAAAGCTTTAGTAGAGGAAAGAATTAATTCTATTCCTGAATATGTAGAAGCATTTAAAAAAGCATATGGAGAAAATGTAAAGATAGATTTTACCACTATCACTGCTACCATTGGTCTTTTTGAAAGAACCCTCATCACACCATCACGATTTGATGATTTTTTAAATGGTGATGAAAATGCACTAAGTGTATCTGAGAAAGAAGGATTAAAACTTTTTATAGACAAAGGGTGTGTTTCATGTCACTCAGGCATTGCTCTAGGTGGCACAATGCAACCCTTCCAAGTAGCAGGAAAATACAAATTTGCTTCCATAGGTGATTTTAAAGGTGACAAAAATGGACTGGTTAAAACACCAACTTTACGCAATATTACCCAAACTGCCCCTTACTTTCATAATGGTGCCATTTGGAACTTGGCTGATGCAGTCAAAGAGATGGGAAGCACACAGCTAGGGATTAAAATTTCAGATGAAGAAGCAACGAAAATAGTAACATTTTTTAATGCACTTGAAGGTAAAAAGCCAACGATTACCTATCCTCAACTTCCTAAAAGTACAAATAAAACACCAAAACCCATAATAGATTAAATACCTAACTCTCTTCTGAGAGTTAGTATCATTTTATATACAGCTTTAAAAAATTTTTGAAAAATGATTAACTTTTTTTCGCTATAATCTTTTGTATGAAAAGATTACTACTAACACTTACTCTCTTAACCCATTTTAATTTCGCGGCTACGCCTGAACAAATAGAGCAGTACCTTTCTGTTTCCAATGCAGAAGAAGAACTACTCTCCCTTCAGTCACAGTTTTCTGCCATGCAAAATGCTTTTACACAACAAGACATCAATGCTAGCAATGACAATACTTATGATATGCAAATGCTTTCTATACGTTTCAAAGACTATCTCCAAAAGCATCTTAGTGAAGATGAAATGAATGCTATACTTGAAAATTATAAGAACGTGATACTTTTGCAATTTGTTTCTGCATCAAGTGAAGCAGAAAAACATGATCAAAATGAGACTATGGTATATGTGGAGCAACTCAAAGCTTCACCAGAGTCAGCTGATCGCATTACACTGGTTGAAAAAATAAGCAAAGCCCTCTACTCCAAAGAAGCCATGGTCATCATGTTTGATGAGCTCATGAAACCACTTATGGAAAATGGTATAGGTGGTCAAAAAATGAGTAAGAAGATGCTCGATGCTACCAAAAAAAATTATCTTAAAATGATGACAGAAGTATCTAAGGCAGAAACATTATATGCAAGTAAAGATTTTACAATGGAAGAGCTAGAAGAACTACTTAAAATCACACAAACTCCAGCTATAAACCATGAAACAAAAGCAGTCTTTGGTGCGATGGCATATGCTTTAAAAGAGTTTTTTATGTCTCTTGCCAGTCGCTTTGATGTAAAAAAACATCAAATAAAAGAACTTAAAAAACAGTAGCTTTGACATTTTTGTGACTTTTTTTTCTTATACTTTCACATATCGTTATAGGAGATATAATGTCCGAACAGCTACAAAAAAAAGCCCAAATTGAAGCCATAAAGTATATTTACAGTACTGCTGCTTTTAGTATTCTTGGGAATGCTGTTATTGTATTGTTATTCTTCTATCTTTTTTGGGATATAGATAACAAAAAAATACTCTATTTAGGTGTTGGTTTACATTTTTTGGCACTTTCTATACGTGTACTCCTTGTTCTTGCCTATAAAAAAATAGACTTAACACAAAATACCAATAAACTTCATCAATGGATTCTATATTATACTCTTGCAACTACAATGAGCGGATTTTTATGGGGAATGTCTTTTGTGCTCATACCTATGGAGTCAAAAAGTACCTATACACTTTTTGTAGCAGCTACGCTTGCAGGAGTTGCAGGAGCTGGATTATCCACATTAAGTTCTCATTTAAAAACCTATCTTTCTTTTTTACTCGTTATGATGCTTCCCTTTAATATTTGGGTATTTTTACAAGAAGGGAAAATATACCTTATCGTATCTATTTTAATGTTAATCCTTATATATTTTTACTATAACACCGCCAAACAATATCAAAATAACTTTTTAAATACTATTATAGAAAAAAATAAAGCTATTGAGACTCAAAAAGAGATTATTGCGCGTTTATCAACAGCATCAGAACTTAAAGATAATGAAACAGGTATGCATATTAAACGTATGAGCTATAATTCATATATCATAGCCAAATATTATACAAATGATTATAATTATGCCAATCAGATACATCAAGCAAGTGCAATGCATGATGTTGGCAAGATTGGTATTCCTGATTCGATTTTACTCAAAGAAGGACCACTCGATAATAAAGAGTGGGAAATCATGAAAAGTCACACTATCATTGGTAAAAAATTACTCCAGCACAGTGACTCTCAACTACTAAAACTCTCTGAAAATATTGCCTATACACATCATGAAAAATATGATGGTACAGGATACCCACAGGGACTTAAAGGCAAAGAAATACCTCTTGAAGGTCGTATTGTTGCTATGGCCGATGTTTTTGATGCTCTTGTTTCAAAACGTCCTTACAAAGAAGCATGGAGCTATAAAAAAACTTTTGCATTTATAGAACAAGAATCTGGTAAACATTTTGACCCAGAACTTGTAAAAGTCTTCCTTGCACATAAAGAAAAAATTATCGGTTTTCATCAAAATAATAAAGATATACTTTGATATAATAGTCTAAAAATCTAGAGTAGCCATGCAACCTATCTATATTACTGACCTTGACCATACTTTCTTGCGCACAGACCAAAGCGTCAGTGATTTTTCTGCCAAAGTATGGAACGAGAAAAGAAAAGATGCCATACTCTCCATAGCCACAGCAAGAAGCTTTCAAAAATCACATGACTTCTTAGCAAAGCTCCATCTAGATGCCCCTATGATCCTCCTAGACGGTACTATGATAGTCACCCCAGAAAAAAAGCTTATAGACATCAAGACTATTAACAAGGCATTAGGTGATGCCATCATCGATGAGGGGAGCAAATATGGCATCTACCCTTTTGTCATAGCACTTAGAGATGTCAAAACCTTAGACGAAGCCTTCCTCTTCCCTACTTCACTCAATAGCCATCAACACGGTGTACTGGAAAACTACCGTAACGACCCACGCATGGTTGAGTGCAAAAACATCCGTGCGATGGAGATGAACCTCAAAATTGTCTACTTTGGAGAGCACAACACCCTACGCCCATTAGCCAAACACCTAGAGAGTACCTTTGGAAAAGCCTTAGAGTACAAACTCTCTCCAGAAAAGTACAGTGACGGCTGGTTCCTCACCATACTCCACCCAGAAGGAGACAAAGCCCATGCCCTCAACAAAGTTATGGAGTATCTAGAACGTGACAGCAAAGATGTCACCGTCTTTGGTGACTCCGTAAACGACATAGGCATGTTTAAACTTGCAGGTACCTCTGTAGCTGTTTCTAATGCTTTAGAAGAAGTCAAGGCTGTGGCGGATGTAGTGTTGCCTCATAGCAATGATGAGGATGGGGTTGCAAAATATTTAGATAACTTACATTAATACAAAGGATATTTAATGAAATGGATAATAATCAGCCTATTATTTTTAACTGCTTGTAGTAACAAACAAAATGACATTACACACCGTAACATAGCTTACAAACCTATTGACAAGAGCCTGCTAAAAGATGTAAAACCCTACTCTACCAAACCAAAGCCAACATTGAAAGATAAAATTAAACAGCAACAATATGAAGAGTGTATGAACAGAAATAAGCAAATCAATGAAAACCAACATATTCCAGACACTATATTACAAGATTTTCTTAATGAATTATCTTG
>JALSSQ010000046.1 GCA_026984165.1 Sulfurovum sp. | reverse complement strand
AAAACTTTTTAAAAAGCATACTAAATGATAAGTATCCTTTAGAAGAGAGTATCGATGTAGTAGAGCGTCTTTCTTATGTATATCTACTTCACACAGAGTATTGTCTCAATGTTGTAAAAGACAAAGATAAAGCACTTGAGAGCCTAAAGAAGTCTTACGGATATCATATATTGATAACATACCTAATGGTTGCTTGCGAAAAATTGTTTACATCAAAAAAGAATACCACTCAAGAGTCTTTGGCCTTTGGGTTGTCTATGCATAAGCTTTACAGCGGAGTGCTAAAGGAAGATTTGCGTCTGTTCCTACTTAGCAGACTTGAAACTCCATCAAATACTGAAGCACCGTTTGTTTTTACAGCGACACTTTTGGCAGCAGAAAAAATAGCAGATATTGAGACTGATATATTATTGGCTTATCCGTATGGAACTACTATTACGCTAGGAAATGAAAATAATGTGAAGGTGATAGATCATGTAGTGTATCTATTATGTGAAGCACATATAGAATTAAGTAGAGAAGGTGAATTTTTTGCTCATCCAATCACCAAGTTATTCCCGTATGAAGTTCTTTTATGGTTAAAGTTAAGAGAAAAGTCAGGGCTTCAAAATCCGCATAGATATTCGCATCCTATGATGCGAATGCCGCTTGTCAAGCTATTTACGGATATGAAGAAGCCGATAAATAAGCCCGAAAGATTACCGCTTGCATTTGAACTTTTGGAGCAAATAAGAAAAAAGTGTCCAGAAGTTATGATCCCGGACTGGATAAAAAGTAGTAATAAGGTTGTAGTGACTAAGAATGTAAAAAAAGTTTCACAAGCCTCCGCTTCAGGCAACTACCAAGCCCACTTACCGGAGGGACACCCTGATGCAGAAAAATTAAAAGCAGATCCATTTGCATACAAATATTACAAAAAAAATGATGCATTTACCTATGAGGGTTTAGAAGACTTTGATGTGACATTAATAGAGTGGAGGTTGAGGGAGGAGTAGATGGGTTTGGAGTTTTCTTTTTAAACACTTTTACACACAATGTTACAACAACCAACATGAAAAAGTAGGTATGTTTAAAACAGAGACCATCGGTATGGCTAAAGCCTTAAGTATAGGGCTTGGCTATCAGGTATCTGTGGGTGCTACCAAGAATGAGACGGTAGGCTTGAGTTCGAGTGAACAGGTGGGTCTGATGAAGCATATCGTTGCTGGTAAACGTTTTGAACTGCAAGTAGGTGATAGTTCGCTGATACTAAATTCAGATGGGACTATACTCTTACAAGGTATTAAAATACTCATCAATGGTAAAGAGCATACAGAAGTAAAAGGTGAGAAAGTGGATATAAACTAATGCTCTTTGAAAACCACACACCCTTTCCAGCTATAGCGTGGGAAAATGTAGATGCTTCTAATCAATGGTATATTACAACAGTCGCAAGAGTAAAATATGCACTTGTTCCTGTTGATAAAGGGTATAAACTCCAACTTTGTCCAGACCAAGGAGAACTCTTTGGTGAAGATGTATTTTATGGCACTATAGGACAAAGCTCGGTGCGATATGAGTCTGATTTTGTGACGTATAAACCTGTAACAGATATTATAGTCAATGCAAAAGTATACTTGCCTAGTTATGCTACAGATACACAATGTCAAGTAGAGGTTTTAGATGCGTCTAAACATTTGCTTAGACGTGTGACTATTAATGTTAAATCTCCTTATGAAAAAAGTAATACACCAAGACAAATAGCTTTACGTTATGAAGATGCATACGGTGGAGGCTATGCTACTCCTAGTGAAGAAGACCTTTATGATTACTGTATCCTAGATGAATATAATCCTATAGGGGTAGGTAAACATGATAAAAATACCCCTAAAGAGAAAAAAAGAGAACCCCTCATAGAGTTTGCAGAAGAAAGATTTAGACAAGAGCCATACCCTGCTGGCTTTGGTATCATTAACCGTGCTTGGAAAAGCAGGTTAGTCTTTGCAGGGACATACGATGATGATTGGCTAAAAAATCAACATCCTCTTTCTCCTTATGACTTTAAATATAAGTATAATCAAGCAGCTAACCCTGCGTTACAGCTAGATGGCTACTTAGATATATATAGTCATATTACACTTAGCAATCTAACAGGAGTAAGAGAGACATTAGCGTTTCGCATACCTGATGTGATACTCTTTAATGAACAACATACAAATAGTGTACAAAGAAAATTAAATAGCATGCATATCGATACTATTCTCATAGACATTGAAGACGAAGATAAAAAACAGTGGGCAGTGTATATAAGCTATAGGAACTTTGTAAAAAAAGAAGATGGGTATAAAAGTGTTTCTTGTCATTTTCTTACAAACGAACTTCTCAAAGAGGAGGTGTAGATGGCCAGCGAGTTTATAGCACGAAAAACAGCTACCTATAGAGTGGTATGTACTTCGCCGGATGTGTGCAAGGTACCAAAAGATACACCTGTGCCATTTAATATACAAGAGATGTTAAGCAGCAGTACACGAACCTCTACAAAAACCTTTGCCAACGGTTGTGAGATATTTACCTATGAGAGCTATACCACCAAAGTAACAGGAGATCAACCAGGGGTAAGAAAAGGAATTAAGTCCGGAACAGTTGGTGATGTGGCAAAACCAATAGAGCATAGCTATAGTGTATATGTAGAAGGTGTTCGTATCGTCCGAGTGAATGATGCATGTGAAATGAATGAGGGTAACACTGTGGGTAAAATAGTCTATGCTCCTCCACCCAAAGCAGATAAAATAACAGATGAAGGAAAAATAGACTCGACCAAAGATGATTTTGTTAAAGGCATGTGTACACAGTTAGAACTAAGCAAAGAAGCATGTGCAAAGATGCAAACTTCTGACTACTGGGGAGACTTGGCAGAAGAGTACAAAAAGAAAGGTGAAGACCTTTACGACCAAACGGTAGACTACTATAAAACCCATACAAGTGATGAGATAGTTGCAGATTTAAACTCTGCTATAAATGATGGTAAAGAAGCAGTCGCTACCATAGCCAATGATACCATTGACTACTACAAAAACACACCCAACGAACAGATATACGCAGATGCCAAATATTTAGGTGAGAAAGTACTAGATGTGGGTGGTGAGATGGTCGCTGATGCTTGGGACTGGGTTAAGGGAACTTATGATAATCTTTCTAACTCTGAGAGTGTAGCAGAAGGAGTAGGTGTAGCAGGAGCGGCACTAGGAACAGTGATTAACCCTGCTAAAAAGATAGAAAAAGCTTCTAAGGCGTTAGAAAAATTAGAAAAGATAGATATTTCTAAGAAAAAGAAGTATAGCAAAGAAACCGAACCCAAGGAAGGTGGGAGTGTTAGGGGAAGACCTAGAAAAAAAATCAAGTGTTTTTGTGCTACAAAGTCTGAAGGATATAAAAAATGCAAAACTGATGCCGAACGCAAACGCTATCTAAAAGATTATCAAAAACAACTCAAAGACCAACAAGATGCTATCAATAGTATGACAGGTGAACAATTTAAAAATGCTAGGGAGGCAAGAGAAACCAATTTACTCAATGGAGGAGATGGGAGAAACCCTTTAGCCGCAAGTGAACAAGCTAGAGTAGGAAATGATTTTAAAGAAGATATATGGGATAGTGTTGCGGATTCTATTGAGAAAAAGAACCCAAATCTAAGCTATGATGTGGTTGAAACTATGGCAAACGAAAGGGTAGATTCTATTAGAGGAAAATTGGCCGCATTGCATAACCCAGACAATATAGCAGGAGGTTTTAATAGCCCGACGCCTACCAAGATGGGCTCTGCTGCTATAAACTCCTCTATAGGGGCAAGCTGGAGCGGGGAAAGATTGGATGCCTTGGATGCCCATGCCAGTATGGGGGATAAAGATCAACTTATGAACATAGAACTTAATGTATGTAAAAAGAAAGATTGTAGTGAATAAAATTAAAGGAAACGTGAATGACTGATAAAGCAAAAGAGGCATTAGAAATATTTATAAAAAAGTTAGGGAGAACCGATAATTTTAGAGAGGTATCACAATGCACTATAGATAAATATAGAGATAAAATTGCAGATACTTTACTCGAATATTGGAAACTAGAAGGGTTTAGAGCGTATGGAAATGGGCTAATCTGGATAACAAACCCGGAAGAGTATGACAAACTAGTTCAAACATATTTGGAAAACACACCTTTTGAGCCAATAGATACATTTCATGCTATACTTAGAGGAGCATTCGGAGATATACGAGCAGTAGGAGAAAATACAGGAGGACTCATTACTATTTCTACCCCTTATAATAGTATTATTGCATTGGAAAATAAATTTAAAAAGAAACAAAATATGGATGTCAAAAACCGTACAGTACAGATAACATTTGTTGGAACAAAAAAAGACAGATACGACTACTACGACATAAAAACCAATCAAAGCCTCTTTGACCAAGCCTACGAGAAGTTTGGTATGCTTAAAGCCGATGAAGTTTATGCGTTTAAAAAACCATTGTGTGACGGTGGTGTTCCAACCATTGATAATATAGAGGTTCAAAATATCTTTGAATATATTACAAACAT
>JALSSQ010000045.1 GCA_026984165.1 Sulfurovum sp. | reverse complement strand
CCAAAGCGCAACAAGTCAAACAAAAAGCGAAACAAAACGAGTTTCCGTTACTAGCCACAATTGAGGAGGATAGTTAATGATAAGTGTAGCATTGAACGATGTATTTAAAGAAGCAGTAGGCTATGCCAAAGAGAACAGACATGAGTACCTTACTGTAGAGCATCTCTTTTTGTCTATAGTAAGAAGTGTCGCAGGCAAAGAGATATTTTCTATACTCGATGCAGACTTGGCAAGACTTGAAGCAGGGATACAAGAGCATATTACCAAGACTATCCCTTCTCTTAAAGAAGCAGTAGAGCCTTTTGAAACTGTGGCACTCTCTCGTGCCATTAATGACATGATGACACACATTCATAGCTCTGGGCGCACAGAAGCGACTATTGGGGACATGATAGCCGCTATCTTTATGCAAGAACATTCGTATGCGGTGTATTTGATGAAAAAAGAGGGTATTGCGCGTGTGGATGTACTAGAAGTCATTTCCCATCGTTATGATAAACCACAGGTTGAGAGCAGTGATGAAAAAGAAGAGACATTACTTGACCAGTTTACTATGGAGCTTGTGGCTCTTGCCAAAACAGGAAAGATAGACCCAGTGGTAGGACGTGTAGATGAGATAGAACGTGTGATGCAAACCCTCTGTCGCCGTAAGAAAAACAACCCGCTGCTTGTGGGTGAACCAGGGGTGGGTAAAACGGCTATCGCTGAAGGTTTGGCGCTTCGTATTTCTGAAGATGATGTACCTGACATTTTAAAAGACTCAAAAGTCTATGCATTAGACATGGGTGCTTTGGTTGCAGGTACGAAGTATAGAGGGGATTTTGAGAAACGTCTCAAAGGCATTATCAAAGAACTTTCTTATCAAAAAGAGGCGATACTTTTTATAGATGAGATACATACCATGGTGGGAGCAGGAGCTACCAGTGGCGGAAGTATGGATGCGTCTAACTTGCTCAAGCCAGCATTGGCACGTGGTGATTTAAAATGTATAGGTGCCACGACCTACCAAGAGTTTAGAAACTTTTTTGATAAAGACAAAGCTCTGAGCCGTAGGTTTGCCAAGATAGATGTAGAAGAGCCGAGTAAAGAAGATACCTTTACTATTTTAAAAGGTGTGCAGCACAAGTATGAAGCCTATCATCATATTAACTTTACTGATGCGGCACTGGAGTCTGCTATAGATTTGTCTGTAAAATATTTGCATGACAGATTTTTACCAGATAAGGCGATGGACATTATAGATGAGGTAGGGGCACATTTTATGTTACGTGGCGAGAGTGATGTGACAGTGAAGCCTAAAGATATAGAGATGTCTGTAGCCAAAATGATGAAACTTCCTTCTACAGTGATAGGTACAGATGATACCAAAAAACTAAAAACTTTAGAAAAAGATTTATCTTCACATATTATAGGGCAAGATGAAGCGATAAAAGCACTCTCTACTGCGATTAAACGTTCTTATGCCGGGCTCAATGGTGAAGACAGACCTATAGGAAGCTTTTTATTTGTAGGCCCAACAGGGGTAGGTAAGACGGCACTTGCTACACAACTGGCTAAGACCATGCATGTACATTTTGAGAGACTGGATATGTCTGAGTATATGGAGCCACATACCATTAGCCGCTTGGTGGGTGCGCCTCCAGGATATGTGGGTTATGAGCAAGGTGGATTACTCACAGAGATGATAAAAAAACATCCTCATACGGTACTCTTACTTGATGAGATAGAAAAAGCACATCCTGATATTATGAATATTTTGCTTCAGGTGATGGATGGTGCCAAGTTGACTGACAATAATGGTGTCGTAAGTGACTTTAAAAATGTGATACTCATTATGACTTCTAACATAGGAACCAAAGAAGCCAATGTGATGGGCTTTCATAAAGACAACTCTATGAAGACAGACAAAGCTTTGGCAGCATTTTTCTCACCAGAGTTTAGAAATCGTTTGTCAGGAACAATAGAGTTTAATGCCTTAGATTTAGAAGCACTTATGATGATTGTTGATAGAGAAATAGAGAAATTAAATGCACTCTTAGCAAGTAAAAAAGTGAAAGTAAAACTCAATAAAAAAGCCAAAGAGTACCTCGCAAATGAAGGGTATGATGAGCGTTATGGGGCAAGACACATTGCCCGCGTGATAGATGAAAAGGTAAAAGAAGCCCTTACTGACGAGATACTTTTTGGAAAACTGAAAAAAGGCGGTGCTGTCAAAGTAGGCTTTAAAAATGAAAAACTTACTTTTGACTTTACAGCAAGATAAAAAATGGAAACAAGTACAGAAGAAGAGTATTATGTTCCACCGTTAAGTCGCTATACCTTTGTCTTTCCTGATCCTCGTTATGCACCAGATGAGGGCTTGCTTGCATACGGGGGTGACCTCTCTTCTCACAGATTACTTACTGCATACAAAAAAGGTATCTTTCCTTGGTACTCAGAAGGTGACCCCATACTTTGGTGGTCGCCTAGTCCGCGACTTCTTCTTTACCCCTACAAATTTAAAGTACGTAAATCTTTTAGAAGAGTGTTACGTTCTGGAAAGTTTACTGTAACTTTTGATAGGCATTTTGAAAAGGTGATACGACATTGTGCTACAGTCTATAGAGAAGGGCAGGAATCTTCATGGATAGTACCAGAAATCATAGAGGCATATACAAGGCTTCATGAGGAGGGCTTTGCACACTCTGTAGAGGTATATCGTGAGGAAAAATTGGTTGGAGGACTGTATGGTATTGCTTACGGAAAAGCTTTTTTTGGTGAATCAATGTTTTCATTGGTGTCAAATGCATCAAAAGTAGCTTTTAAAGCACTAAGTGATGTTTTAGGAGACAGAGGTTATGATTTTATAGACTGTCAAATGAAAACGGATCATATGGTAGGACTGGGGGCTGAGGTAGTAAAGAGAGAGATCTTTCTTGATGCCTTGGAAAGTGCGATAAAAAAGCCAACCGATTTTGGGAAATGGCATGATTTTGAATGGACATATAAGGAATAGAAGATGGTAAATAGAGATATAGGGTTCTCTTTATGGTTGGATTTTGTAGAGAGAGAGTTTTTGAAAAATGAATTTGGCTCTTTAGTAGAAAAAGGCATCATTAACGGAGCAACGTCTAACCCATCGATTTTTGCTCATGCTATTACCACGTCATCAGCATATAAAGAACAATTATCTAAATTGGCAGGAAAAAGTGCTAAAGCAAAGTATGAAGCATTGGCTACAGAAGATATTCGTACAGCTGCGCAAACATTGCGAGATGTTTATGATGAAGGAAATGATGGATATATTTCGATTGAAGTAGATCCATTTTTATCCAATGATACACAAGCTACCATAGAAGAAGGGAAAAGACTTTTTGCCGCAATTGGTGAACCTAATGTGATGGTAAAAGTACCAGCTACAGATGCAGGATATGAGGCAATGACCGCACTCTTGGGGACAGGTATTTCAGTCAATGCGACACTCGTTTTTTCACCTAAGCAAGCAAGTCGATGCTTAAAAGCCATGAAAAAAGGATTAGATGCTTTTGAAGCATCAGGTGGAGGACGTTGTGAAGCAGTTATTTCTGTTTTTGTAAGCCGTTTTGACAGAGTGCTCGATAAGGATTTGGCATCAGAAGGACTTGATGTAGCTAAAACAGGTATTTATAATGCAGCAAAAATATATAACTTAGTAGAAGCAAACCATACACCAGCGGTACGTACTCTTTTTGCAAGTACAGGAGTAAAAGGGGATGATTTGCCATCAGATTATTATATACGAGAATTGTTGGCCCCACACTCTGTCAATACAGCACCTTTAGCAACTATTGAAGCGTATATTTCAAGGCCAGCATCTACTCCCAAATTTCCTATTGATGAGAATGAAGTGAATGGATATTTTACTAAACTTTCTGATAATGGATTTGATATGGAAGAAGTTTATGCTACATTACTAAGAGATGGTTTGGAAGCATTTGAAAAATCATTTCAAGAAATGCTAGATATATTAAAATAGCTTAGAATTAAAAGTCTGAAGGAACATAATGGAAGAAAAACTGAAACTTTACCTAAGAACGATGATTAGTCATGGAGGTTCTGATCTTCATATTAAATCAGGTGCTGTTGTAAGAGTACGTGTAGATGGCAACTTAAAAATGCTTGGTAAGGATGCATTAACAGCCGATATGGTGGATGATATAGCAAAAGAAATTACGACAAAAGAGCAATATATTAAACTTAAAGAAGATAAAAATCTTGACTTTACTTATATTTTAGGAGATGAGCATCGTTTTAGAGTACACTTTTTCCATCAAATGGATGGACTTTCAGCAGTGTTTCGTATCATTCCTGTTAAGATTGCGACATTAGAAGAACTTGATTTACCAGAAGTTATAAAAAGCTTTACCGATATACACAGAGGATTAGTATTGGTAACAGGGGTAACAGGTTCTGGTAAATCTACTACACTTGCAGCAATACTTGATAAAATAAATAGAGAAACTAAAAAACATATTATCACGGTAGAAGATCCTATAGAATTTATCCATAAAGATAGAGGATGTCTTATCAATCAGCGCGCCATAGGGCAGGATACACATTCGTTTTCTGATGCATTAAGAGCAG
>JALSSQ010000044.1 GCA_026984165.1 Sulfurovum sp. | reverse complement strand
GCTCTATAGTCACTTACAAAGCCAAACCAAAAACGCATAAAGGGTTGAGTAAAGCGCAATTTATCCTGTATGCGATATGCACGCTGCTCTTTGGGGAGCTTGTGTTTGGGGTGGGTGCGTAGCGGGACCTCTCTGGAGTACTCTATCCTCAATACCTTTAAAGCGATAAGTTCATCGATGAGCCTCTCTCCTGCACTCTCTGAGAGTTTTGCTTTGCGCAGTACAGAGTAGAGCTTCCCATCACCACGCGCTACAGCCACAAGCAGTTCCCTATAGGGTGTTTCAAGCAAATAAGAGGGAGAAATAGCGTGTTGGTATGTTGTAATATTCTTTACAAAATGAGACTTTACCATAGAGAAAACATCATCAAAATAGTCCAATTCTATACGCTCTTCCATACCACCGAAAACTGAAAAATACTCAATGGTTTGCTCTAAGGAAAGATAAGAAAAGTGTTGGTGAAATCTCTTGAATGCTCTTTTGATACTCTGCCTTTACAACGTTATTTGGGTGATTTTAGCATATTTTTTGGTAAAAGTATGCTATGATTAATAATTAATCATTAAAACAAAACAGCACTATATAAAAAAGAGCATCAATGGAAACATTTTTTACCACATCAGAGAAGATACACCATATGATGAAGAGTATTCATTTGACCAAGACACTCTTTGTCTCTTCGATTATTATTGGTGATAAATATACAGGTAAAAAAACATTGGCACGCCATCTCTTTCCTGAAGCAACCATTGTTTCAGGAGAGAATCAAGAAGAGGTACAGATGGCACTTGAGCATCATGATGAGCTTATTATTACTGATTTTGAAAAGCTAAGCAATCAGAGCAATTTTGATTTTAGCAACAAGCGCATCATCGCTACAGCCAATTATATAGGTAACGCAACACTCATTGATGATCTCTTTGCGTTTATCTACACTATGCCCCCACTCTCTGAACGTCCTGATGATGCACACTATCTCAAAAATCTATTTGTAAAAGAGGCACTATCTATCTTAATGATAGATCCTGAAAGCATAGATGACAATGCTGTACCTCTTAATCTGACTATGAATGCAAAAAGTTTAAAAAAAGATATTTTTCTGCATTTAATGCAGCGCACTATGAATGCTCAAGAGATAGAAAATGTGATCTTTCACTATATACTCAAACATCTTGACGGCAATGATGGATATAGAGAGTATCTTGGTCTTTATGAAAAGCCTCTTATAGAAGCGGGGTTGAAAAAGTACGGCTCACAACTACAACTCTCTCAGGTTTTAGGGATCAATCGAAACACACTGCGTAAAAAAATACATGAGCACAATATCGATTAAGGCATTGTAATGAAAATCAATTTTGAATCATTTGTCGAATGGGATAATAGCCCTTTTATTCTTTTTAACAATAGTGGGAAAATACTCTATCTAAACCATGCTGCTGAGATTCTTTTTGGGTATGTTTCCAAAAAAGAGCTCTATGATATTGCGCTTTGCTATGCGCCACATAATTTCGGATACAAAAGCACAACACTTTCACTCCACTATGACTCATTTTTATTTCATGCGATTACCGTAGGGTATGAAAATGAAGAGCAGATCTCCCTGCGCCTCTACAATACACCTCGTATCAAACCAGCACAAAAGCTCCAAAAAGAGAAGCTGATTACCACCGATATCAATATGCTGCTTGAAGCCAATATCGCCCTTTTTAAAACTAAAAACAAAAACACACTCAGGCTCCTAACCGATCAGGATCTGCCTCCTTTTAAGATAGATCAAAACAACTTTTCCAAACTATTGCGAAAAACACTTGATGCTTTTAGGGCTTCTGATTCTATTGATATCTCTCTCAAGCTCCTTATTGGTCAGCATGTTATTATTGATGATAAAAAAGAGCCTATTGTGCAGCTGAGTATCAAGGCAAATGGTCGATATGTAGATACAGATAATGAGATACAACATCTCTCTACACAAAGTCAAATCAAATCTCTACTCAAGGAGCACTCCATCACACTGGAGATACCTCTTATTCAATAATTGATTAAAAATTAATCAATACAGAACTATTAAAAATTCTAATACATGCTATGATATCTCTGTAAAATAAAATAAAAAGGAAATAGCATGAAACTAAAACTTTCAGCTCTTATGGCATTGTTCTTGCCAATCTTCGCTGTGGCAGAAGATAAACTAGACACAGGGGACACAGCGTGGATGATGATATCTACAGCATTGGTACTGCTTATGACACCAGCAGGTTTAGCACTCTTTTATGGTGGTATGACACGTTCTAAAAACGTACTTAACACCTACGCTATGGTTATGGGTGCATTTGTACTTGCAATGGTTGTATGGATTATCGCAGGATACTCTATTGCCTTTGGGACAAATGCAAGTGCATCACTTCAAAATGTATTTGGTGGATTTGGTAATGTGATGCTCGATGGTATCAAGTGGACAGACCTCTCAGGTAGCTACCCAACATACGTATTTGTAGCCTTCCAAGGTACCTTTGCGGCGATTACAGTAGCGATTGCATCAGGTTCAGTCATTGGACGTATGAAGTTTTCTACATGGATGGTTGTGGTAGCACTTTGGGGCTTGGTAGTCTATGCACCTATTACACACATGGTATGGGGTGGAGACGGTGCACTATTATTTGATGCTGGTGCACTTGACTTTGCTGGTGGTACCGTTGTACATATGAATGGTGGTTTGGCTGGTCTTGTACTTGCTATTTTGGTAGGTAAACGTGCAGGTTATCCTAAACAGGCGATGAAACCATACAGTATCCTTCTTACTGCTGCTGGTGCAGCACTCCTATGGTTTGGTTGGTATGGATTTAATGCCGGTTCTGCATTTGGGGCAAATGCTGTTGCAGGTGTAGCACTGCTTACAACGACTGTAGCGACTGCTGCTGCTGGTCTTACATGGATGTTTATCGAGTGGATTGTCTTTAAAAAGCCAACGCTTCTTGGGATTGCATCTGGTATTGTAGCTGGTCTTGTTGCTATTACCCCTGCTGCAGGGTTTGTCTCTGTAGGTGGTGCCTTCATCGTAGGTATCGGTGGTTCTGTAATTGGTTTCTTTGGTGTTGTAACCTTGAAAAAAATGTTCAAGTATGATGACTCTTTAGATGCCTTTGGTATCCACTTTCTTGCAGGTCTTTGGGGTGCACTTATGACAGGTGTGCTTGCACTCAATGACAAAGATCTTCTTTGGGATGGTCCTATGAAAGAGTCAGCAGACAGAATGGGACAATTTATGGTACAACTTGAGTCTGTAGGTGTGGTTGCACTTTGGACACTTGTAGGTACAGTAGTTGTTTACTTTATCGCTTCAGCACTTACTGGCGGTGGTAGAGTAGATGCAGAGACTGAAGAAATTGGTCTTGATGAAGCAATCCATGGAGAGAGAGTAGTAAACGAATAAATCGTTTACTACTTATAGATAAATAAAAGGATATACAGATGAAAAAAATTGAAGCAATTATCAAACCGTTTAAACTAGAAGATGTCAAAGATGCCCTAGTAGAAGCAGGTATTGAAGGTATGACTGTATCTGAAGTAAAAGGATACGGAAGACAACAAGGACACTCTGAGCTCTACAGAGGTGCAGAGTATGTGGTGGAGTTTATCCCTAAAATAAAAATAGAAATTGTTGTAAGCAATGATGAGTATGCCCAAAAAGCTATAGATGCCATCTCTACAACAGCCAAAACAGGCAAAATCGGTGATGGTAAAATATTTGTCAGCACTATTGATTCTGTACTACGCATCAGAACAGACGAAAAAGACACTGACGCACTCTAATCTGATGAGAGATAAGGTATGAACCTTATCTCCATGACTTTATTGACTACTTTTTAATCAAAATATTTCCATATTTTCCCTTATTTAGCATTATTATGATGATAAAATAATCAATTTGCTCTTTTTTTATATTGCTATAAGCGTTATACTACTCTTACGTCAATGTTAAAGGAATAAAATGAAAAAAATAGAAGCAATTATCAAACCGTTCAAACTCGATGAAGTAAAAGAGGCTCTGGTAGAGGTAGGTATAGAGGGTATGACAGTATCTGAGGTAAAAGGCTATGGTCGTCAACAAGGTCACTCTGAACTTTACCGTGGTGCAGAGTATGTAGTAGAGTTTATCCCCAAAGTCAAGATAGAGATTGTTGTCTCAAATGATACCTATGCCACAAAAGCGATTGAAGCTATCTCAATGGCTGCAAAAACTGGCAAAATCGGCGATGGTAAAATATTTGTCAGCACGATTGATTCTGTACTGCGTATTAGAACAGATGAAGAGGATGAAGATGCTTTATAGTACTTCATCTTTAAAGCTATCTACACGCTCTTCATCACCTGCAATGTGCCACATTACACCATCATTTCCAAATTCTCTTTCATAGTGTAAAATACCACATTGCTTTAATCTATAAAGTATCCTATCAACATCTCTGTATGAAGTAGAAAAATGATAATATACTTCTTTTTTATATGCTATAACTACAGCATTTTTAAGTGCATTTTTTACCGCTAAAGCATAGGCTCTAGCCATACCACCTGTACCCAACTTTACCCCTCCAAAATACCTTACAATAAGCACAGCAGTGTTTACGAGTTCTTCACCACGTAA
>JALSSQ010000043.1 GCA_026984165.1 Sulfurovum sp. | reverse complement strand
CATACATAGGCGTACCTCTAAGGGGTCTGAGACTCAAACAGTCATCATCTACCCAACGCTGAGGCGGTGTAGCGCCCTCTACTTTGACAAGGTATTGCCCCTTGTGATGCCTGAGCATCTCATAAGATCTGTCAAGTTTGAGTACCACATGCCCTCTGTTTTTGGTATGTTTGAGGTTATTAAAGAGTGCGCACTCTTTTTTTGGATAAATCTTCATTACATCACCAAACAAAAAAGATGCCAAAACTATCAATAGCATAAGTAGTTTCATTATTCGTATCCTTAAAAAATATCTGATATTATACCTATATGATATTATGATTTAGGGATAAAGAATGCATTGGCAATGGTTAGAACAGTTTCATTTGGCTCAAAGAAATCTTGTTAGTGATGGGAGTGTCATCCTTATAGAGCTTGGTATTTTGCTTGTAGCTTTTATACTTTTGAGGTTTATACTCAAGTTTACCCAAACCAAACTCACACTAATTCAACCACATCTTGCACAGAGTTTTGAGGGGACATTCAAGCTTTTGCGTATCATACTCAATCTGCTTTTCTTCTTCTCTTTTGTAGGGGTGTTAGGGCTTAATCTCTATCAATTCTATCTGGGTACAGATCTCAAGAGCTACACCATGAACAACATCGACAAGATACCCCATGACTTTTGGAAAAACCTTGGCATAGGTATTGCGAAGATTATAGCACTTATCGTGGTAGCAAAATTTGCTATCAAAAAAACACTACCTCTTTTGGAAAAGATTCGCGACAAAGCTGTTGCCTACAAAGGTCTTAAAGAGAATGACAAAGCAGTAATAAGCTTCTTCTCTCGCTTTATGAGCATGTTTAAAAATACCATATGGATCTTGGTGCTGTATGCCGTAAGCCAATGGTTTCCTCTACCTGAGAGTATCGGTACTTATATTCTTTTGGGGCTTCGTATCTACGTCACCATCTCGTTGGCTATCCTTTTGGTGAATGCTGTCGATGCGATAGTGGCTACTATCGATGATTTTTCAAAACACTATGCATCTAAAAATAACTTTATCCTCTTTTATGACTCTTTGCATCATCTTGTACCACTGTTTAAAAAGACTATCGAGTATATGATCTATGTCTCGGCTGCGACGATGGTCGTATCGCAACTTGATTTTATCTCGTGGTTGGCTGCTTATGGTTCAGGGGTGATCCGGTCTATAGGGATTATCTTTATCTCTCGTGTGGTTATAGAGGTGGCAAAACTCTTGATCGATATTACCTTTTTGCATGATGGACTGGACGAAGAGAGCAAAAAACGTAATGAAACTATTTTCCCCATCATCAAAAGCATCATTGCAGCACTGATCTACTTTGTAGCAGTGGTGCTTATTCTTAAGAGTTTTGGTTTTGACCCACTACCACTACTTGCCGGAGCAGGTATTTTGGGTATGGTGATTGGTCTTGGGGCACAACAGCTAATAAACGATATCGTCTCTGGGTTTTTTATCATTGTCGAGCAGTCTATCCAAAAAGGAGATTACATCAAATGCGGCGATGCAGAGGGTGTAGTAGAAAATATCGGACTGCGAATCACCAAAATACGAAGTGATGATGGAGAGCTTCATATCATCAAAAACGGAGAGATAAAAGAACTGATCAACTACTCTCACAAATTTGTCAATGCCGTAGTCAATGTCGGTGTTGCTGCGACATCAGATTTGGATTTTGTCTATAAGACACTACGTGAGCTAGGCAAGGAGCTTCGCGATAGCCATGAGGATATCTTGGATATACTGAGTGTTGACGGTGTAGAGGATATCTCTGGCCCTGAGATAGTCATACGCACCATCACCAAAGTCAAACCAGGACAACACCGATTGCTCAAGCGTCTCATACAAGAACGGATAGTCTCTTTGTTTAAAGAAAAAGGCATAGAGATACCGTTTGAAAAGAGGTATGATATCTGATGGTGTTTACAACACTGGAAAAACTCCCTTGTACCTATGGTTCACAGACAAAAGAGCCATGCACCCACACGCGCAGACGATCCAATATGATGCTCAATCCTCTCAACCTCAAGCATCTCAATCGCATAGATGAGAGTGATGCAGATATGATAACACTCAACCTTGAAGATGCTATAGCCCCTTCTCGCAAAAAAGAGGCACTGCACAACATCGCTCTGTTTCTTTCACATATGCAAGATGCCAATAGCTTTATCATTGTGCGTGTCAATCCATTGGATGAAGGTGGAGCTGAGGAGATTTCTTTTTTGAATGACTTCTCTTTTGATGCAGTGCGCGTAGCTAAAATCAAAACACAAACCCAAATAGCCCAAGCCCTCACACTACTCTCTAACGACAAAGAACTCCACATATCACTTGAGACCAAAGAGGCTTTTCAAAGCCTAAGTACCTTACGCATAGACGAACGCTTCACCACAGCAAACTTAGGGATACTCGATCTACTCACCTCTCTTGGCTTACCACAATCCATCGTGACAGAGGCTAATCCTACTATAGACTATATACTTTCCAAGTTTTTAGTAGATGCAAAGAGCGCAGGCATACACCCCATCAGCTTTATGTTCCAAGAGTACAATGACACACAGAGCTTTAGAAAGTGGTGCAACAAAGAGAAGATGATGGGATTTCAGTCCAAAGCCTGTATGGGACCCAAACAAGTAGCCATAGCCAATGAAGTCTTTGGTGTAGATAGCCTGGCACTTGAGCGAGCCATGTTCATTAAAAAACGTTTTGAAGAAGAGTCGGCACAAAACAATCATGGTTTTATGGATGAAAAGTATGGTTTTATAGATGAGCCTATCTATAGAGATGCCCTTCTCATATTAGAGGATGCAAAGTGAAGATTATCAAGACACTATTACTGACTACACTGTTTTTGGTACATATATATGCCAATGATGATAGACCACCCATCAAGTATAACTACCTAGCCAAACAAGAGGTCAGACACTTTATCAATATGATGGCAAACAAGTACCATTTTAAACGAAGCTATCTGGCTTCAGTCATGCAGCATGCCAAACTCGACAGAGATACTTTGGCACGCTATACCGGGAAATTTAAAAGAAACAGCACCGTAGGAACATGGGAGCGTTTCAAACTCCATGTGGTAAACCCAGAGACCTTCAAAGAGGCAAGAGAGTTTAAAAAAAAACACTACAAGACACTCAAACGAGCAGCCAAGATCTACAAGGTCGATATGGACTATATCGTTGGTTTTTTAGGTGTCGAGAGTCACTTTGGCAACTACACAGGAGACTATAATATACTCGATGCCCTTGCCACCCTTGCCTTTCATCCCAACCGTATGCAAAGTCTCTTCAAATCCGAACTCAAACACCTCTTTTTGTTTGCCAGAGAAAAGCACTACGACATTACCAAACTTCAAGGCTCTTTTGCCGGAGCTATGGGATGCGTACAACAGCTCCCTTCTGTTGCACGCAAATTTAACCATGACTTTGATGGAGATGGTGCAAGCGTATGGGACATAGAAGACTGTATAGGAAGTATCGCTAAATTCATGCACCACAATGGCTGGCGTAATGGTAGAGTTGTTGCCGTACCTACCAACTTTCGAGGCAAACGCTTCAAAAGACTCAAAACAAGTCACAAAAGAGCAATAGTCACAAAGAGCATACTGCACGCTGGCATCAAACCGCTAAAACCATTCAATGAACCTAGCGCTTACCTGCTCAAATTACGAAATAAATCCCATGATGAAATATGGATGGGCGGAAAGAACTTTAGAGTTCTTACACGCTATAACAGTGCCACGACCTATGGCATGGCTATCCATCTTATCGCCCAACATCTACATTAATTATGCAGTATAGTATGCAAGAAATTTATTTTTGGGCAATGCTTTATTAAAGTAGTGTCCTTGAAAGATATCACATCCATAATCAAGCAGGAACTCAAATTGTTCTTTCGTTTCTACTCCCTCTGCTACGAGTTTCCGACCAAAATAAGAATCTATACTGAGCAATATATACCATACTACTGCAGGAATGACACTGTTATATATATAACCAAATACGATATACACAATACCAGGAATAAGAGAAAGTCCTATCATTAAAAGTATTTGATTTTTAAAAAAATGATAATATTTTTGTTCTTTCATGAAAAGACTATATCATGTATATGCCAATATATACATCCCTTTTTACCTATATACATTTATATAATCATCTTTCTGTTTATCTCTTTTTTAATTTTGAGTTTTCTGTTCACTTTTTTTATCTTGCTTCTAAACAAATAGATTTCAAAATCTTCT
The DNA here is from genome assembly GCA_026984165.1 of Sulfurovum sp. Lineage (GTDB taxonomy): Bacteria > Campylobacterota > Campylobacteria > Campylobacterales > Sulfurovaceae > Sulfurovum. Next base: position 378 of record JALSSQ010000043.1, on the reverse strand, counting down.
TGTAGCATGGGTTTGGAAAAATAATATCCCTGAAAAATATGACATCCATATGCCAAAAGTAATCTAAACTGTTCTCCCGTTTCTACACCTTCTGCGACAACACTCAAACCAAATATATCAGCCAAAGAAAAAATCGTCTTAATCATCATCTCATCAGAAGTGCTTTCTCCTAAATGTTTTACAAAAGCGCGATCGATTTTAAGCTCATCAATAGGTAACTCTCTTAAATAACTCAATGATGAATAACCTGTCCCAAAATCATCCATAGAAAAACGTATATCCATCTTTTTAAACTGTAGAATATTACTGACAACCTTTTCTATATCTTCTGCTAAAAGTGTCTCAGTAATTTCAAATATAATTTTTTTACGTGTCTCT
>JALSSQ010000042.1 GCA_026984165.1 Sulfurovum sp. | reverse complement strand
TGGCAGTCAGCACGATGAGTTCAGCACCATCATAGGCTTTAAAAATCGTATTTTGTAAAATGATTTTATGCCCCAAGTCTGTCATGGCATTCAGAAAGATAATAAAGATGTACGGGGAAAACCCTGCTATACGAAAAAGTGCTTTCATTTGTTGTCCTTTTTGATAATGTTTTGATGGGTTTGTACCGTGTGCATGTTAAAAATGTAGGGCTTGAGCGTAAGCACCAAATCAAAAAGCAACTCATAACGTGCATCATGTGAAACGGTATCATCTTGAAGTAGCTTGGAGCCAACCTCATTCTCTTTTTGTGCCAACACTTTCGCATCTGAAACATAGGCATCCAACAAGGCACAATCCAAGCCTAAACTTTCAGCTCGCCCTAATATTTCTGCTATTTCTACCTCTTTGCTAGAAAAACCTTTAGCACGCTCGAAAAGGTAGCCTTTTTCTTGGTAACTTTTTAACTTCTCTTCATCCATAGAGAGCAGTGACAAAAATGCCTGTTTGTCATACCAAGTATTATCACGCCCCCCAGAGATAAGCTCCAAAGAACGCACCATCATCTCAAAAGAGCCATCAAAATCAAATTGGTTATTCTCAAAAATAGATTTTATCTCTGCGATAGAGTAAGAGAAGTTGTGTTGCAGATATTTGATAAATTTGAGTATCTGCACACACGACTCATCATAAAGGTGTACATTGGGTTTTGGCTTTGAAGGTTCAGGAAGCAGTCCCTCTTTGATGTAGTAGAGTATGGTTGATTTGCTCTCATCACTTAGAGCCATTAACTCTTTCATTTTAAGTGCCATCATAAATCCTTTTGGTTGATTTATGACAGTATAGACTATTTTACCTTAAAGTGTAAAGTGATGCTTTACACTTTAAGGTATTTTGTCCTTTTTATGCTCAATAACCTCGTATCTTGCATCGAGATTTGATGTGTGACACGGTCACACCTACTCATTCATTTCACTTTCATCTACCGTGAGTGCCTCGCCAAAACCAAGTGCCTCTTTAACCTTTTTATCTATCTCCGCCATCATCTCAGGGTTTTCTTTTATGGTTACTTTGGCATTTTCTTTACCTTGCCCAAGTTTAGTCGCACCATAGGAGAACCATGCACCAGATTTATCGATGATATCCATCTTGATACCATAATCTATCAGCTCACCCACATAGGAGATGCCCTCACCAAACATGATGTCAAACTCTGCTTGTCTAAATGGAGGAGAAACTTTATTTTTTACCACCTTTGCTTTGACACGGTTACCGATACTTGACTCACCTTGTTTAAGTGTAGCAACACGTCTTACATCGATACGCACAGAACAGTAAAACTTCAAGGCATTACCTCCTGTAGTCGTCTCAGGAGAACCATACCCCATCGTACCAATCTTCATACGAATCTGGTTGATAAAAATCACAGTGGTATTTGTTTTGTGTAAAATCGCTGTGAGCTTACGCAGTGCTTGAGACATCAATCTTGCTTGAAGTCCTACATGCGTATCTCCCATATCGCCCTCTATCTCTGTCTTGGGTGTCAGTGCTGCCACAGAATCCACAATAATCAAATCTACCGCACCAGAACGCGCCAAGGTTTCAAGTACATCCAATGCCTGCTCACCAAAGTCTGGCTGGGAGACGAGAAGATTGTCTGTATCAACTCCAAGATTTTTTGCATACACAACATCTAGCGCATGCTCCGCATCGATAAACGCACATACCATCTCTTTTTTCTGTGCCGATGCAATGGTTTGTAATGCCAAAGTGGTCTTACCAGAAGATTCTGGTCCATAAATCTCGACAATACGCCCTTGAGGAATCCCTCCAATTCCCAGTGCCATGTCCAGCCCAAGTGACCCTGTGGAGATGGACTCAATAGGTTCAAATGTCTTATCACCAAGCCTCATAAGTGTACCTTTGCCAAACGTTTTGTCTATCTGTTTGATTGCCATATCCAGTGCTTTTTGTTTGTTTGCATCCATTGCCATTGTCATATCCTTCACCTTTATATTGGGGTAATTTTATCTAAATAATGATTAGTTATTTAGTTATATTGGCAGTTTAATATAATTTTGAAAAAATAGGCAAAAATATTGCAAATTGACATATTTTTGCCTCAAAGGGAGTTTTTATCCACGAAAAAAGTGTTTACAAAATTTCTAACTTATTGTTTCTTTTTCTCTTCTTTTGTCAAAAGCTCTAATGTTTCGGGAGAGCTCAGTGTAGAATATTTTGCATAAAAGGTCTTTAAGGAAGGGATACTATAACCATCATCAGGCCACTCTTCTCCAATAGATGGTACTTTTTTGTATGTTTTTAGTTTTGCTAAAAAAGATTTATACGTTTTTGCAAAAGCATCTCTAAAAGTAGTCACAACTTTAGCTAATTCATCTCTTGTTACGTACTTTTTAGGGTAAGACCAAGTTGTTGCACCCATCATATCATTATCTTTCCAGTCTGTTTTAGGAGAACCAGGATGTTCATTATGGCAAGTTACACATGCATGACTTACAGCATAATCTGGATACATTGCTGTATATCTCTTGATACTATCATCGTAAAAATATTGAGGTTGATTGGTTTTTTGTATTTGTCTATAAACAGTTATCTGTTCCCCCTCAAATTTATTGGCTGCAGCAATAGGAAAGTCAGAACCAAGAAAAAGACCTAACGGAACAGGACTTTTCTCCAAATAATTAGAAACCTCTCGTAAGAATAAAGCAGGTAAAGGACCTTTATCTACTCCATCATTTTTCCAGTCTTCACCAAATTTAAAACCATTTTTTTTCCCTGCAACAACAATTTTTTTAGTCCACAAAGCACGCGCAACATTATTTTCATGTGCGACAATATCAAAAAGTCTTTTTACGGGTATAAGTTCACCTTGTTGTGTTTTTTCTTTTAGCTTTGTTGGTGCTTGCACAAAAAGATATATACCAGTTAGTGCCAATATGCTTACCATGACCATATCTATACGATTAATTTTCATATCTACTCTCCTTAGCTTTTATTTTTTCTTTCCCATAAGGGCTCTTAGCGCCTTTAAAATATGCCTTAAGTGTATTTTCTGGTATCATCTGTGATTCTTTCTTTGGGACGTCCCATTTATGATTTCCATGAAAATCATGACAACCTAAACAACTATTCCATTTTTTATTTTTAATTAGAACTTCATGAGACGTCTCCAATGGGTCATGCTTTAGCTTTAAAGATTCATGACAATGTTTGCAGATTGTAAGCTCTGATGTTACTCTTACTCCATGATGTTCATTATGGCAAGATACACATTTTTCCGGATGTATCTCTTTTCTTACTTTTGCATATTTTGGTTCATTAAATCTATATACAGGATGCTGATCGTCCTTTCTCTCATGACATGCCAAACAATCTTTGTTGTCAGGTGTTTGATAGCCAAAATCTACTCTATTTTTTTCTAAACCAATCCAATACTTTACATTACCTTGAATTTGTTGTCTCATTGTTCCTTTTGCACCTTCGTGACATTCAATACATGCCAATTTTTCATGACCTGCATTCATGGGTCCTGGTGCTTTAAATGAATCTAAATTTGGTAGTCCAAAAACAGACAAAACTCCCACAGAGAGGAAAAATGCAAAAATATATATCCTTTTTCTAGAAAAATTCATCTTAATATGCTCCTACAATATAGATATGCAAAGCAATAAAAGCCAAACTTAGTATAGACAATACAATATGCAAAAAGAGCCATTTTGGATAGTACCAAATACGTTTTTGTGCATTCTGAATATGCTCATAATTAAACATGCCTACCAAAAAATTGGAAAAGTATATAATGCTTAAAAAGAGAAGGTATCCCACGCCGAAGGAACTAGAGTGAACATAAAATACCAAAGGGGCAAATGCACCTAAGATTTTATGATTTCTAAATGTGCTTGCCTTTACGTGTGGATATTCACATGCTTTATTGTAAGGACGTATAAATTGTGCCCCTATAAACGCTAACACAAATAGTCCACTATAGATACGATAATCCCCGTCTGCTTGCCAAGCTTCTAATGTAGGTATCTTTAAACCAAAGAAATCTTGTACTAAAAAAAGAGAAAACAATAATAAGCCAATATAAAGATATGCTTTAGAGGGTTGTACATTTTTTGTTCCGGATGATGTAAAGCTTTGTGGGAGTATCTGTGAATCTTTTATATCATTTTTTAGGAGGTATGTGGTCATCTGTTGATTAAACATATCTGGACCACATAAAACAAAAGTGCTATCTGGGTGTTCCTTTGCAATTTTTTCTATTTCTTTATTTTCAAGCCTTCCCCGCTCGCCACTAACATGAAACTTTACGGTTATATTTTCATTATTTTTTGAAAAATCAAAAAGCTTATCAGTAAAAATACGCTCTTCATCCTTTGAAATACAATGTATAATTTCAACAGGATTTTGTATCTCTTTTGTCTTTAAATAAGAAATTGCAGGCGTAACACCTATTCCCGCAACAAGAAATACCATTTTATTACTATCATTTTTGGGTGATATGGCTTCTCCCATAGGTTTAGAAATTCTTATAAATTGTTTATCTGTTTCTTCATTATGAATCCAAGTTGAAAAAAATCCTTCATCTAATTTCTTGATGGCAATTTTATAAAACTTTTTTTGTAAAGAAAAATCAATAATAGTATATCTTCTCGTTACCC
>JALSSQ010000041.1 GCA_026984165.1 Sulfurovum sp. | reverse complement strand
ATGCTTTAGTGCTTAAAAGACAAAAAACATCTGAAACATTTACACTTTTTTTATTGGGTATTGATCATTTTGAGGAAATTCAAACAACTCTTGGTATTCATTTTTCGAATCAAATTATTAAAGATATTGCTGAATATTTTAAACGACAAAATAATAATAATGATAATATGCAGGTTTATCGTATGGATTGCGATAAATTTCTTGGTGTTGCGGAAGCTTCTATTAATGAAGTAGAAGCACGTAATATAGCAAAGAAAATAATATTAGACCTTCAGGGTAACGGAGATGACAATATACACCTTACAACATCTGTAGGTATTGTCCAATATCCATTGCATGGTGAAAATGCTACAAAATTGGTTAATCATGCATATGTTGCATTAAATGAAGCACAACAAGAAAGTGACTCTAATATTGCATTTTATACAACAGAATATCAAACGATGGGTAAAGATGATGCCAAGATTAATGAGGAGATAAAATCAGGATTAAAAAATCATGAATTTTTTCTTTATTACCAGCCTATTTTTCATCTAAAATCAGAAGATATGATAGGTGTAGAAGCACTTTTACGATGGAATCATCCAGACTTAGGTATCGTCGCTGCTGATAAGTTTTTACAAGTTGCACAAAGAACAGGATTGATTATAGATATAGGTGAATATGTATTTCGAGAAGCGATTATGCAACGTAGGGTATGGAATGACATGGGGATAAAGGCATTTAAAATCACTATAAATCTTTCATTAAAAGAGATACATGTAGATAAATTTATTCAAAAATTAGAGACTTTATTTGCAGACAATGCAGTTGAGCCTAAATATTTTAATTTGGATATTACAGAAGAGGCTGCTATGACAAATGTTGAAAAAACAGCGATGGATTTTAAACTATTTAAAGATTTAGGTGTTTCTCTAAATTTAGATCATTTTGGTGCAAGTGCGTCATCACTCAAACATTTACAAATGCTTCCTCTTTCTATGATAAAAATAGACAGATCTTTGATTTTTGATTTATGTTCAAATTTAAATCATCAGATTACAGTGAAGTCAATGATACAACTCGTACATGATTTAGGATTTGAAGTAGTTGCAGAGGGGGTAGAAACATCGAAAGAGTCAGCTTTATTATTTGATTACGGATGTGACTATGCACAAGGATACTTATTTTCAAAGCCTTTATCAGCAAAAGAGTTAGAAGAGTTATTAATCTAAATGTAGTAAAAGATTGCTGTCAAGTGATAAAGATATCACTTGACAAAGAAGTATGATGAGTTACATCATTCCTGGCATTCCGCCCATTGGTGGCATTTCTGGTGTTGGTGTAGGTGCCTCAGGTATATCAGAAACAGTTGCTTCTGTAGTGAGAAGTAAAGAGGCTACAGATGTAGCATTTTGCAGTGCTACACGCTCTACTTTGAGTGGATCAATAATTCCTGCTTCAAGCATGTTTACATACTCTCCTGTTGCAGCATTAAAGCCTAAATTTGCATCTGTAGAAGTAGCAATTTTATCTGCAACCACACCTGCATCAAATCCAGCATTTTGTGCTATCTGTTTCATAGGGGCAAGTACAGCTCTTAAGATAATGTCTGCACCTACAGCTTCATCATCTTTGAGTTCGAGATGAACTGCCTGACTCGCTTTGATGAGTGCAGCACCACCACCGATAACAATACCTTCATCTACCGCTGCTTTAGTGGCAGAGAGTGCATCATCAACGCGATCTTTTTTCTCTTTCATCTCTGTTTCTGTTGCTGCACCCACTTTGATGACTGCTACACCACCAGAGAGTTTGGCAAGACGCTCTTGGAGTTTCTCTTTGTCATATTCGCTTGTGGTATTTGCAATTTGTGTTTTTATCTCATTCACACGTGCTTCTACAGCGGCTTTATCACCCTTACCATCAACGACAACAGTATTGTCTTTATCTATAACAACTCTACCAGCTTGACCAAGGTCTGCAAGTGTTGCTTTCTCCAAACTAAGTCCAAGCTCTTCAGTGATGAGTGTCGCACCTGTTAAGATAGCAATGTCTTTGAGCATCTCTTTCTTTCTGTCACCAAAACCTGGTGCTTTGACTGCAGTGATATTGAGCACACCTTTGAGTTTATTGAGTACAAGTGTTGAAAGTGCCTCTCCTTCTACGTCATCTGCGATGATGAGCAGAGGACGTCCGCTTTGTTGTACCTGTTCTAACATTGGTATCAGATCTTTGAGTGAGGTGAGTTTCCCGTCTGTGAGAAGAATAAGTGGTGTTTCCAGCTCACAGGTCATCTTCTCTGCGTTGGTTACAAAGTATGGAGAGACATATCCTCTGTCAAATTGCATACCTTCGACTACCTCTAAGTCATCATTAATACCTTTTGCCTCTTCTACTGTAATAACCCCATCTTTTCCCACTTTTTCCATCGCTTCAGCGATAAGATTTCCTATGGTCTCATCTGAGTTTGCAGAGATGGTTGCTACTTGTGCTATCTCTTTTTTGTCTTTGACCTCTTTTGCGATTTTTTTAAGCTCTTCGATGATAGCTGCAGAGGCTTTGTCCATACCGCGTTTTACTTCGATAGGGTTTGCTCCAGCTGTAATATTACGCAGTCCTTCTTTAAAGATAGAGTGTGCCAATACTGTTGCAGTTGTTGTTCCATCTCCTGCTTCATCTGCAGTATTTGAAGCCACTTCTTTTACCAGTTGTGCACCCATATTTTCAAGTGTATCTTGTAGCTCTATTTCGCGTGCAACCGAGACACCATCTTTCGTAATGTGTGGTGCACCGTATGATTTTTGTATAAGTACATTGCGACCTCTTGGTCCCATAGTTACTTTTACTGCATCAGCCAGTTTTGTAACACCTTCAAAGAGACCAGATCTTGCATTGTCTGAAAAATGAATTTCTTTTGCCATAGTTTTTACTCCTTATAATAAATATTTTGTCTTAAGCAATTACACCCAATACATCAGAGATTTCAAGTACCAAATACTCTTTGTCATCTAAAGATAATTCAGTACCAGCGTATTTTCCAAATACAACAATGTCATTTACATGAATCGTTTCTACCTCTTCTCCTATTGCCAATACTTTGGCTTTAGAAGGTTTTTCTTTGGCATTGTTGGGAATAATAATACCACTTGCAGTAGTATTTTCTTCTTCTACTCTTTCAACAAGAAGTCTGTCACCTAGTGGTTTAAAATTCATTGAATACCTCCATATATTTATAATTTTATTTTGCAGGCAAATTTTATCTTATTTTTTTAAGTTTGTCAATAATATTTAGTCAGATAGACTAAAACATTTTAATATTGTTTTATAATGTTTATTTTTTGTATAATAAGCATGCAAAAGAGAACCCAAAAATATGCGTAAGAATCATTTTGCATGTATATTTTGGGTTTATAGTCTATACAAAGGAGAGAATCAGATGATACAAAAAACAAAAAAGATTATACTTTTTACCGGTCCTGGATGTACATGGTGTACTGTAGCAAAAAAGTACTTTAAAGAGAATGGATTGAAATTTAAAGAGATTGATATAAGTAAAGATAGTAGTGCCGCACAAGATTGTCAAAGACATGGATGCAAGGGGATACCTGTCGTTTTGATAGGAAGCAGGTGGATATGTGGATTTGATCAGAAAAAAATAGAAAAAATACTGGCAAGCTAGTTGAAATATTAATGATTCTTTAAGTTAACTTCTAATACAATCTCGACCTCAATACAAAAAAGTCAAGGTAGCTCAGCTGGTTAGAGCGCTGGTCTCATAAGCCGGAGGTCGGGAGTTCAAGTCTCCCTCTTGACACCACTTCAGCTAATATCTTTTCATTTAAAATGTATCGAAAATTTAATATTATGCATAGATACTGCTATAAAAATTAGATAAATAGATGATATTTTGAAATATTTAATCTTAAAAAATATAAAAATATGATATTCTTAGGGCATAAGCATTATTTTAAACAAAGACAAGGAGTTTAATTATGGTAAAAAAAATGTGTATGATATTTTTATGTGCAACATTGGGATCTTCAGTGTATGCAAGAGATATCTCTGAAAATCAAAAATTTATTGGTGTTGAAGTTAGTATTACAGAAGTACAAGGTAATCAGCCAAGCGATACTACGCACGACCAATCTTATGGGTTGCGTGTAGGGGCACAAAATGAGCAATGGAGAACAATGTTCATTTTAAATTATTTTGACAGTGGTAAGCATAATGTAGAAAAACTTTTTTTATCAGTAGATTATTTTTTTCTCAAGTCTGATATGATTGAAAATTATGCTTTACAGCCATACTTAGGTGTAAATGCAGGTTATATGAATTTTGAGAGTACAGGGGGCATAGATGCAAGTGGTTTTCTTTATGGTGCACAAGCTGGTGTAATAGTAGATATTACAGATGAAGTAAGCTTTGATTTAGGGTATAGATATTCGCTTTCAAGTGCTGATGAGTTAGACCATACAGGCGATGTTGTATTTGGTATAAATTATCAATATTAATTTAGCAAAATAGGGCAAAGGCACACATTATATGTAGTTTATTTTTGACAGATGTCTCCATTATTTTAGTACAAAAGATTTTTTGAAAAGTGAAAATATTAAGAAGTGTTAGTGAATACTGAAATTTTACGCTTTTCTACTATAATTTCATAAATATTTTAACCCTAGGCTTTTAATTATGATAGACTTAAAATATCTCCAAAACAACTTTGAAGAAGCAAGCGCTAAACTTCAGAAAAAAGGTGTAGAGAGTGCTGCACTTGCAAAATTGCAGGCACTTTTTCAAACA
>JALSSQ010000040.1 GCA_026984165.1 Sulfurovum sp. | reverse complement strand
GAACTTGAAGTTGAGAATGCAAATATCTGTGTCTCTCTCATTTTTTTAAGAAAAGTAATAGGGTTCATGCCTGAGAATATTTTGAGAATGCTCATAAGTGTGAAAAAAAGATGAAACATCAGTGCAGCGATAAGTACCAGTACATAGCCTGCCAAATCTACCAAGAGTCCCAAACCTAAGTTTGCAATGGCTTTGGCAAGTAGTGCAAAGACTGCGTAAGGTGCTACTGCCATAATGATGTTTACCATTTTCATCATAATTTCATTACCAATTTCGATGAGTTCAACAACTGGTTCTGCTTTTTTACCTACCATCAAGATAGAGATACCTACCAAAATGGAGAAGAAAATAATTTGTAACATTTTTCCTAATGCCATAGCATTAATTGCGTTACTTGGAATAATATCTATAAGTACAGCACTAAGGGCTGGAGCTTCTTTAGCTGTAAAAGTAGCTTCTGTTGACATATGTACGCCACTACCAATACCTATAGTCGCTGCAAGTCCTATACCTACGGCAATGGCAATGGCCGTTGTAAACATATAGAGTACAAATGATTTACCACCTACTTTACCTAAAGCATTGATATCACCAATACCAATCACTCCACTAATAAGTGAGAAAAATACCAAAGGTACCACAAGCATCTTTAAGGCGGTGACAAACATTTTTCCTAGAATATGGAAAAATCCATTTACTATATATTCATTTACCCATGAGCTTTCACCATTTAATCCAAGTAGATTAATAATCAGTCCAACAGCTATACCTAAGCCCATCCCTATAAGAACTTTGGTTGTTAAAGAGATTTTTTTTTCATTTTTCATATACAAAAACCTTATATCAATAAGTACGGACTAATTTTGCATCCCCATACAACAATACATCTTTAATAACTGATTTTTTAATAAATCCATCTTTAGCCACAGCCAGTAAAATATCACCTTTTTTCTTTCTAAAATTCTTTTGCACAATCAATGCTTTAGCATATAAAACAGCTCCTCGCCCTAAATCTTTTACATAAGAGGTGTTTTTTGCATCACTTGGTACAGTGATTTGAACTTTACCTTTTTGTTTTTCAAGCCCTACTGCTTTAAATATATACTTTTTACCTTTTTGTTTAATGGCATGACCAAGATTAAAATAGAGTGTCAACAAATCATCTTTTGCATAAAAAGAAAGTCTTTTGGTTGTATCTTCAACCAACTTTCCTTTAAGCCATTTTCGGTACCGTTTTGTGACATACTTACCTTTGTGATGAATATGATATTCTTTACTTGTTACCTTCTCTTTTTTTTTGCTTATCATCTGATACATATCACTTACCATCAGCCCATTTTCCATATGTCCTTTAGAAATATAACGTTCTGTTTGTCCACCCATGAGTATTTTTGCCAGTCCCGTAAGTTGCACCGTTGTATCTATTTGATATGTCTTTTTATGCTGTGTGAGTGTATTTTTAATCGTCCCTACTGTACCAAATATTCCAAAAGTTGCTTTATAATTTAACTGTGTTACTTTAGCTGTTGCAAAACTGCCTAAAAGTAAAAACAGACTACCTGCTATTAAAATTTTCTTCATCATTCTTATCCTTTAATGCTGTTACCCAAACCATATAAATAACTCAATTTATACCAAATTTTACTATAATTATGTGAATAAATCGTGTGGAGACTTAAATATGCCAATCACAGATGTGAATACTACTGAAACCAAAATCCTCAATGTCATTGATGGCTTAGATATGAATTTAGATCATATTGTACAAACCATTCTCGCCCCTTTTTACAATAAGTTTCCTTTTTTAGCCAAAAGTCTTATGGGTATTCCTTTAGGTAATTTACTGGCAGCTATTTTGGTTTTATTGCTTTTTTTAAGCTTACGCCGTTTCTTTACCTATGTTATTATGGGAACCCTGCAACGACTTAGTAAACATACTAAAACATACTATGATGACAAAATTATTTCTGCACTTAAGGGACCAGTGAGCTTTGCTTTTATTGTCATAGGACTTCATCTCTTTTTTGCACTTATTTTTTGGGAAACCAAAACCATTAAGAATATTCTCAATACACTCATTATATTTGATATTTTCTGGGCTATTATTGCTATAGCCAATGCTCTACGTGGTATGTTTCATGCAACCACAGCAAAATTTCATTCTGACCTCTCTCGTGAAATGGGAGATTTTATCCTCAAGATAATCAAAATTCTCATAGGAGGCGTAGGACTAGGCGCAATGCTTCAGGTATGGGGGATAGATGTAACAGCACTTATTGCTTCATTGGGGCTTGGAGGTTTAGCATTTGCACTAGCAGCCAAAGATACAGCTTCGAATCTCTTTGGTTCTTTTGCTCTTCTAGCAGACAAATCTATACGTATAGGAGAATGGATAAAAGTAGGAGATACTGAAGGAGTCGTAGAAACAATTGGTATGCGTACTACTAAAATACGTTCTTTTGAAAAATCACTCATCACTGTACCCAATCAACTGGTTGCTAATACTCCTATAGAAAACTTTTCACGTCGAGGCATACGGCGTATTAAAATAAATATAGGGCTTACCTATCAAACAACCCAAGCACAAATAGTAGCTATTGTAGAAGAGATAAAATATATGTTACATAACCATCAAGACATCTCTCACCAAGACACACTCCTTGTTAATTTTGAATCTTTTGGTGACTCTTCTTTAAATATTTTCGTTTATACTTTTACATCGACTGCAAATTGGGAGAGATACCTCGATATTAGAGAAGATATACATTTTAAAATTATGCAAATTGTAGAAAAGAACAAGTCTAATTTTGCATTCCCTTCACAATCAATCTATGTAGAAAATTTACCCAATGAGAAAATGCATGATATCAAAAAGGTATATGGGAAGCTATAATTTACGATAGCCTAACTGCATAACTTTTTATATACTATTTTAAGCTAAATATCCAAACGATAAATAGTATGCTATAATGCCAACAATTTAAACCCTTCTTGTTCTTAATAACCATAATGAGAACATCTAATAGAAAGAAATAACATGCAAAAACAATCTTTAAATACAATACAGGGAGGCACTTAATGCAGGGGCTTAAAAAAGTAGCCATTCTAGGACGTCCCAATGTAGGAAAATCTTCGCTCTTTAACCGTTTGGCACGTCATCGTGATGCCATTACCTCAGATATGTCAGGAACCACTCGAGATATTAAAAAACGTATCGTTACTATTTCCCAAAACCGCAAATTTGAAGTACTTGACACCGGAGGGATAGACTACTCTTCTGCACTTTTTACCAAGGTAGCAGAGTTTTCACTGCGTGCAGCCAAAGAGGCAGATATTGTTATCTATATGGTCAACGGCAAGAGTATCCCAAATGAAGAAGACAAAGCACTTTTCTATAAACTCCAAGAGATGCACAAACCTTTAGCGCTTGTGGTGAATAAAATAGACAACGACAAAGAAGAAGAACGGTATTGGGAATTTTTAGAGTTTGGTGCAGAGGTAACCTTTCGTATGTCTGTAAGCCATAATCGTTATTTTAACGAGTTTTACACATGGCTCGAAGAGCATATTCCTGCACCTGTTGAAACAGAAAAAGCACTACAACTTGAAGAAGATGAACCTGACCCCTTTTCTCAAATTGTTGAACAGATTCATGCTGAATACAAGGATGAAGAAGACAATGAGATACGAGTAGCTATCATTGGGCGTGTAAACACGGGAAAATCTTCTCTGCTCAATGCCCTTGTAGGCAACGAGCGTTCAGTAGTCTCTGATGTAGCAGGTACTACCATAGACCCCATCGATGAACAGATAACATACCGTGAACATGAAATCACATTTATCGATACGGCCGGTATCCGTAAACGTTCTAAAATTGTAGGTATCGAAAAATATGCCCTTACACGTACAACCCAAATGCTTAAAAAAGCCAATCTTGTTTTACTTGTACTGGATTCAACACAACAAATATCTGAACTCGACGAACGTGTAGCCGGTCTCATAGAAGAGCATAAGTTAGGCTGTCTTATTGTACTTAACAAATGGGATATTAAAGATGACAGAAGCTATGAAGAGGTTGTAGAAGATGTACGTGATGCACTAAAGTTCTTACACTATGCACCTGTTGTGACTATCTCTGCAAAAACTGGGCTTAGGGTTAACAAAATTCTTGATCATATTGTCGATATCTATGAGCGATACAAAAGACGTATCCCTACCTCACAACTCAATGACACTCTGCGTGCTGCCATACGTCGTCACCATATTCCTTCTCATCATGGTGCTGTGGTGAACATTAAGTTTGCAACACAGTATGAGACCAAACCGCCTAAAATTGCACTCATTACAAACCGTCCGGAGTTCCTGCACTTCTCCTATATCCGCTACTTGGCTAACTTTTTTAGAGAGAAGTTTGATTTTGAAGGTGTGCCTTTAGATATCGTTGCAAGAAAAAGAGGGCAAAGAATGGATGAAGGCGAAGATTTTATCTAAATTTCACACTAATTCCTCATTCCTAATTCCCAATTCCTAATTCTCCTGCTATAATTGCACAAATTATAGCAGGAGAGATTATGCGTGTACTTACAGGAATCCAAGCTTCAGGAAAACTTCACATCGGAAACTACTTTGGTGCCATGAAACCGATGGTTGAGCTACAAGAAGAGAATGAACTTTTTACCTTTATAGCCAACTACCACTCACTTACCACCTCTAAAGATGCAGATACGCTTAGACAATACACCATGGATGCTGCCATAGATTACCTTTCTGTAGGTATAGATCCAAACAAAACCACGTTTT
>JALSSQ010000039.1 GCA_026984165.1 Sulfurovum sp. | reverse complement strand
AAAAATTGAAATCAAAACCCCAAAAACACCATGAAATCCAAAGACTGAACGTTTTGTATTTTCTGCCATCTTCACTCCTTATTTTGCCAATGACTGTACATATGCAGTCAATGCTTTTTCTTGTACCGGGGTAATCATCGAACCAAATGCCGGCATTCTTCCAATTTTACCCTTTTTACCTTTTGATACCACATTATGAATGTCATAACCATGAATACTAGGGGCAACCATAGGAGTCCCTTTACCATCCGCACCATGACAAGATGCACATGCCGCAAATGCTGCTGGTTTTTCGCCTTTAAATCCACCTGCTACATACGCTGCAATCGCTTCTGCATCAGCACCTGATGCCATACCTGCTGGCATACCTCCAGGGAAGGCACCTAAAGCATTTTGACCATTTTTAATAATGTTCAATACTTCCTCTTTAGAGTAATGTTTTGTCAAATCCTGTGCCCTACCAGAAAGACCATCACCTGTTGCACCATGACACTGTTGACACTGTACCAAAAAGATAGATTCACCCATCTCTTTAAGTGTCTCTTCACTTGCATTTTTATGTGTCTCTTCAAATTTTGCATTGTATGCAAGTACCTCTTCATTGTACTCACCAATTTGACTATACGCCCATATAGGATATCCTGCCAAACCATACCACATTGACCACATAAATACTGCCAAAAATGTATATGCCCAACCTGATGGCAATTCATTCTCGTACTCTCCAATACCATCCCAATTTTCCTCAGCAAGTTTTCCACTTGTCGTGTCTGTTTTCATTTGATTGATATACTTCGCTGCTACTGCCGATGTAATCGTTGCAACGGCAATCGCACCTGCAATGGTCAGTGCATTCACAGAATCTGCAAATATATCAATATTCAATTTTGTAACCACAAAAATGGTTGCAAGTATCAACAATGCTGCAAATCCTAATGTTTTTATCATTAAACTATTCATTTATTTTCCTCCTTATATCTCTGAGACGCTGGCTTATCTTCTACAGGCTTGCTGGTAATCTCGTCATCCAATGCAATATTCCCATATTTTTCATAATCGCGCTCACCTCTCTTTTCTGATCTGTACAGATGTATAATGTACCCATACAGCATAATCACTAAGAAAATGGTCATAAAGAAACTTGCATAACCTTGTATTTCACTTATGTCCATTTTATGTCCCTTCTATTTTAGACTATTAAGATATGCAATCAGCGCAACTATCTCAGGTACTTTCCCTTCTGCTACCATCTTTTTTACGCCTTCATCTTGCATCTCATCTGCAATCTTTTTCGCATCTGCCAACACTTTTGGCTTATGTGCTTCCCATGCCGCTTTACCACTTTTAAACTCAGGGCCATAAGGTGTGTGAAAAACATTTCTTACAGTCACAGCTTCTGCATAGGCTGTCTCTATATCTGCCACATTTGTAAACTGATGTTTGTAGGCAGGCATAATAGAGCCTGGTACTATTTTTGACGGATTTTTCATATGTGCTTCATGCCAGTCTGTAGTACGATAGTTCCCTACGCGATGCAAGTCTGGTCCTGTACGCTTACTTCCCCAAAGAAAAGGTCTGTCATAGGCATACTCGCCTGAGAGTGAATATTTACCATAACGGTCTGTCTCAGACTTAAATGGACGAATAAGCTGTGAATGACAAGCAATACAGTTATCTTTTTTATAGACCTCTTTTCCTGCAAGCTCAAGTACCGTACGTGGCTTCAAATCCACCAGTGGACGTGCTGCCTTAGAAAAGTTGGGGACAATTTCTATCAGTCCCGCAAATGAGATAACAATCGAAATCGCCGAAGCAAAAAAGAACGGATTTTTTTCTAACCAATGAAACATAATACTCTACCTCCCTTAAGCCATAGGCGTTCTAAACTGTGGTTCTTGAGATAACTCTTTTCCTGCAACCATCGTTTTGTATATATTGTAAGCAAACATAATGAAACCAGTAAGATACATCACACCAGAGAGTGCTCTAATCGTATAGTAAGGGTGAAGCACTGTTACTGTGTCTATAAAGCTATACATCAAGTTTCCATACTCATCTACTGCTCTCCACATCATACCTTGGGTAATCCCGGCAATCCACATAGAGGTAAAGTAAAGTACAACGGCTGTTGTTTGGAGCCAAAACTGTGCTTCCATAAGTTTTTTAGAGTAAAGCTCTTTTTTAAACATACGTGGTGCCATGTGAAAGATTGATGCCATAATCATAAATGCAACCCAACCAAGTACACCATCATGTACATGTCCTGGAATCCAGTCTGTAAAGTGTGCAATCGCATTGACCGATTTAATCGCTTGGATTGGACCTTCAATTGTTGACAACATATAGAATGTAGATGCAAGTACCATAAATTTAATCAGTGGATTCTCTGTCAATTGGTTCCACTCCCCTTTCATAGTAAGAAGCATGTTAATAGCAGATCCCCATGAAGGCAAGATAAGTACTACAGAGAATGCTGAACCCATGGTTTGCATCCAGTCTGGTACTGTTGACCATAAAAGGTGATGTGAACCAGCCCAAAGGTAAACGAACATAAGTCCCCAGAAAGAAAGAAGTGACAATTTGTATGAGTAAATCGCCTGTCCTGATTCTTTTGGAAGAAAATAGTAAATCATACCGACAATTGGTACTGTAAATCCAAATGCAACAGCATTATGACCATACCACCACTGCACAAGCGCATCATTGGTTCCTGCATACATAGAAACTGAATGCAATGGATTACCCAATCCACCAGAGGTAAAGTAGGTAGGAATTTCCATATTGTTAAAAAGGTAGAGCATGGCAATACCAAGGAAACATGCCAAATAGTACCATACTGAAATATAGAGTGCCTTTTCTCTTCTGATACCAATGAGTCCCATCATATTGATACCCCAAAGTACCCAAACAAGGACTACCACAATATCAAATGGCCACTCATACTGTGCGTACTCTTTAGAGGCAGAGATACCCAAAAGCAAAGAGACTGTAGCGGCTAAAGCCCCTAAAAAATAGAGCCAAAATTGTATATTTCCAAGCACCATCAAAAATCGAGATTCTGCGATAGAAACCTTCAATACTCTTTGTCCAAAATAGAACCATGTTGCAAAAACGCCAGAAACCGTAAAACCAAAAATCACAGTATTTGTATGGATTGGTCTAAGTCTTGAAAATGTCCCATACTCACCAAGTAAGTAATTTAATTCAGGAAATGCTAATTGTGCGGCGATGATTGTCCCAACCAACATTCCTAAGAATCCAAACAAAATCGTTAAAAAAGTAAACTTTTTTGCCAATGAATAATCATATTCCAATGCTGCATTTGATTGCATGCATACCCCCTTGTGTAAATTATATGTTGTTATTACCGAGGTGATAAATTACAACACTCAATAATAATTATAAGATTTTTTACATATCTGAAACTTAATCCATATCAAGAAAGAGGAAATTTAGGGAAATTTAAGCTTTATACGTATAATTTACGCATATATTTACTATTATGACGAGTAATATATAGGAGTTTTTTCATCAAAAAAAGTGATAAAAACAGGAGTATATTACTCCTATTTTTGAAAAATATATCAAAATAAGCTCTTAATCTTCTCCCAAAAAGATCTTTTGATACCTTTATCTTCATCATCCATTTCAGTAAATCTGTCACAGCCTGCTTTGAGTCCATTGTCACAAGCTTTTTTATAAAATGATTTCTCTTGAAAACGATCTTTTTTCACTCCAAAGCCTGCACGATAGACCAAAGCCACTGCATAACAGGCATCACCACTTTTCAACGTACATGCTTTTTCATAGTACTCTCTGGATTTGACATCATCTATACGAACATCATGTCCATCACGATAGATGCTACCCAACGATAAACAGGCATCTTTTGAACCTCGGTTACAGGAATCATTAAGATAAGGAACAGCTGCACCATAGAGTTTATTATCAAAATAGTATGTTGCCAAAAAATCACAAGCTTTGCTTTCCAATAAAGAACATGCCTCTCTCATATAGATAATTCCATCATCACTAAGTTCTTGATTCCCACTCTTGTTTTTCTCTGCCTTACTCAAAGCATACTGATAACATGCAGATGCATTATGTTCTTGGCACAATTTAGTTAATCCCCCATTCTCCATTGCACTAAGAGATATACTCAACCCCAATAATATGATTATATATACAAAATTCATATCACTTCTCATGATGCACAGACTGGCGATTTAGTTGCTCATACAACTCTTTGTTTTCATTTTGCATTTGTACAAATCTCTCGTGAAGTTTATACTGTAAAGTTTCATCTGTAACCCCCTCATCCAACAAAGCGCTATAATGCACCAAAAAATCTTTATAGGGAGTACTATTACTCGCAAGTACCTGCTTAAGTTCCACATCAGGAAAGATTCTGCTCCAGGAAGACTCTATCTGTCTTATGACCTTGTTGTTGTTAATAAAAGTTAAACCTGCAACCATTATCATAGTCATTGACAAAAAAACAATATAAAAAATAACTGCCTGAGCAATGCCAAGCATTGAAAATATTTTAGGATTAAAAATACCTATATATAGAATAATAGGTAATGAAAGAAAAAAGATTTTAACCCATTTGCTTCCTATACCACCTAATTTAGATTGATCAAAAATTAATCTTTTTTTAACTTTTTTGTTTTTAACATTATAGAGTGCATCAAGCATTGTTTGTAGTGAAATTGTCTCTTCTGACATAAGATTACCTTTCATGATTAAATAATGAATGTATTATAGAGCGCATAACCAAAGTCTAAGCTTTGATTATGTTGTTTT
>JALSSQ010000038.1 GCA_026984165.1 Sulfurovum sp. | reverse complement strand
ATCCGGGGAATATCAACGATAAACATAAAATCAAAGAGATCGTTAAAGCCTGTCAAGAGCGTTCTTTGCCTGTGCGTATAGGGGTAAATGCCGGCTCACTTGAAGAAGAGTTTGAAAACAGATATGGTGCAACAGCTGAGGGTATGGTGGCTAGTGCGGATTATAACATCAAATTTTTGGAAGATTTGGGCTTTACTGATATTAAGATTTCACTCAAAGCCTCTGATGTTGAGCGTACCGTAGATGCCTACAGAATGTTACGTCCTAAAAATCACTATCCTTTTCATTTGGGTGTGACTGAAGCAGGGACGATTTTCCATGCAACAGTGAAGTCTTCTATAGGATTGGGTGCGTTGCTTTTGGATGGTATAGGTGACACGATGCGTATTTCCATCACTGGTGAGCTCGAAGAAGAGATAAAAGTGGGCAAAGCCATACTCAAAGACTCTGGGCGCAGTAAAGAGGGGCTCAACATTATCTCATGTCCTACCTGTGGGCGTATAGAGGCTGACTTGGTGACAGCAGTCGCAGAAGTAGAAAAGCGAACAGCACACATCAAAACCCCTATGGATGTCTCAGTCATGGGCTGTGTGGTAAACGCCATAGGTGAAGCCAAACATGCAGATGTTGCTATAGCCTATGGCAAAGAGGCAGGACTTGTGATGCTTAAGGGTGAAGTAGTCGCACGTCTGCCTGAAGAAGAGTTGGTTGATAGATTTGTGGAAGAAGTAGAGAAGTTTGCAGAGGCAAATAAGTGAAAAATTAAGAGTGAAGAGTGAAGAGTTGTGGTATGCTTTTCTTTACAGAAAAGCTTTTAAATAGTAAGGAAAAATGATGAATAATGTTTTTAATATACAAAATTTACTATGTAAAAGAAATCAATATTCTTCACTCTTCACTCTTCACTCTTCACTTTTTCCATCAAAGGTACTTTGATGGAGAACATGTACAACCTAAACATAGAACGTGCAGTACTCTCTGCGATTATTTTTGATCCAGAGATCTATGAGGAGATAGCAGCGAAGCTCTCTTCACATGATTTTTATTTGCCGTTTCATCAGCATGTATTTGTTGCTATGGAGGAGTTGAGTCGGGAAGAGAAGCCTATAGATGAGGAGTTTTTACGTACGAAGCTTGTGAGTATGGGTAAGTTCGATGAAGTAGCGATGCTTGATTTGCTCTCTGCCAATCCCATCTCCAATACAGCCGCATATCTATCTGAAATAAAAGCAAAATCAAGCAAACGCGCTTTAGCAACATTGGCAACAGAGATTAAAAAAGTCACTATAGAAGATGACCTTCCTGCAGAAGAAGTGATGAATCTGGTAGAGAAAAAACTCTATGAAATTACACAAAATTCTACCTCGGATGACTTTAGAGAGTCTAAAGAGATAACGCTTGCGATGATGGCTGAGATAGAACGTCTCAAGGCACTGGGAAACTCAAAACTCATAGGTACAGACACAGGCTTTAAAAACCTTAATGAGAAAACCTCTGGATTTGGCAAAGGGGATTTGGTCATTATCGCAGCGCGGCCAGCGATGGGGAAAACGGCACTGGTACTCAACATGGCGCTCAAAGCCATAGAGCGTAATGAGGGTGTAGCGTTTTTCTCTTTGGAGATGCCTGCTGAACAGTTGATGCTTCGACTGCTTTCTACAAAGACATCGATACCGTTGCAAAAACTAAGAGTAGGTGATTTGACAGATGAACAGTGGAGCCAACTCTCTGTAGCTACGTCAGAGCTCTCTGCCAAAAAACTTTTTGTGGATGATGGCGGTTATGCGACGATTCATCAAGTACGTTCAAAATTGCGTAAACTCAAGACACAAAATCCAGAAATTTCACTAGCAGTCATAGACTATTTACAGCTTATGAGTGGAGATGGCAAAGAGGGAAGACAGCAGGAAGTTTCTGAAATATCTCGCGGACTCAAGCAGCTTGCCAGAGAGTTACAGATACCTATTGTGGCACTCTCCCAGCTTAACCGTGGGCTTGAGAGTCGTGACAATAAGCGTCCAATGCTTTCAGATTTACGTGAATCTGGAGCCATAGAGCAGGACGCAGATATTATTCTTTTTGTCTATAGGGGCGATATCTATAGTATGTCTGAACTTAAAGCGAAATTGGAAAAAGCAAAATCTGAAGGCAATGCAGACAAACAACGTGAATATCAGGAAAAAATAGATACGATGCAACGCAAATCTGAAGAGGATGCAGAAATTATTATAGGCAAACAGAGAAATGGGCCTACAGGGACTGTAGAACTGGTGTTTCAAAAGAACTATACACGCTTTGTGGACAAAAGCCATGCCCCTGCTTTTGAGATAGAGTATGAGGATGCCGACATTCCTATGCAAGAGGCGAACATCAACGTAGATATGCCTAGCATCTAAAGTGTTATGGGAAGTGCACTGGAAAAACCTAGCCTCTTTCCTGAGCGACAAAGTTTTCTTTGGTTTGTTGCTGTTTTAATACTTCTTGTTTCTGTGCGTTTAGTCTCTCTTTATAGTGACTACCAAGCGTTTATCTCTAAACCTTTTTACTACACACATGCAACAGTGCTTACTGCGTATGAAAAAACAAAAAAGAACAAACATTATCAGGTTTTGAAGCTAAAGAGCGAGGAGGGACTTACCTTTTATACAACAACTCATAGAAGAGAAAATTTTCATCATAAACGTTTAAGGGTACAGATATTTCCTAACGAAAGCATAAAATTTACAGACTATTTGGGCACCTTTTATGTTAAAAGCAAGATAAAAGATCAAGAAACATTACCCATCACACTCAAAGATAGACTCCTAAATGCAGTAGCGATGCAGCATAAAGATGAAGCTTTAGCTTCATTTTACAATGCGATATTTTTTGCAACACCACTTTCGACAACACTGCGTGAAAAAATAGCCCTGCTTGGGGTTAGTCATCTTGTGGCACTGAGTGGCTTTCATTTGGGTATCTTGTGGACGTTTATATATGGCTTGTTATTGCTACTGTATAGACCATTGCAGCAACACTATTTTCCTTACCGATTTGCGTTGTTTGATGTAGGACTGGTGGTGATGTGCATACTTGGTCTTTATGTATGGTTTGTTGGCTCTCCTCCCTCACTGCTTCGCTCTTATGCGATGGTACTCATAGGATGGTCTGTCTTGCTTATGGGGATAGAATTACTCAGTTTTACATTTTTGGTTTCTGTGTTTTTGATACTGGGCTTGATAGCTCCTTCTTTATGGGTTTCTCTTGGTTTTTGGCTCTCTGTGGCAGGGGTGTTTTACATTTTTCTTCTGCTCCAATACACCCAAACATGGAACAGGTGGCTTATTACTCTCGTGGTTATTCCTTTAGGCATTTTTCTGCTCATGTTGCCTATAGTGCATGCTGTATTTGGTGCAACAAGCCTCTATCAGCTTTTCTCTCCACTCTTGTCCATACTCTTTATAGCCTTTTACCCCTTGGCGATGGTAGTCCATCTCTTGGGCTATGGTGACATTTTTGATACATCTCTCATGGCGCTGTTTTCTATGCCTGAAAGTGGTACTCAATCGTTGCTGCCTTGGTGGGCTACGCTTATATATATTGGTCTATCTGTAGGCGCTATCTGGTATAAGAAGTTGTTTTATGTGCTTTTAGGCATAGCTATAACATACGGAATCTACCTGTTTCTCTAAGGAAATATATGCAAAAATCCCTACTCCCTACTCCCTACTCCCTACTCCCTACTCCCTACTCCCTACTTCCTAATTCCACTAGATATGCTCTATATCCTCATCTTTATTGAGCAAATCACAAAATTTTAATCCATGTATGAAGATAGCCCAAGAGATATAAATCCATAAAAAGAAAAAGAGTAGGGTGGAGACACCACCATAGATACTTTCATATGTTTTGTTATGAATGACATAAAAAATAAATGCACTCTTGCTCAAATACCATACCAATGAAGCAATAAAGGAGGAGATAGCGGCTGCTTGCATCTCAATATGCATATTGGCAGAAAGTTGATAGGCAATATAAAATACCATCCACACAATAAGAAAAGGCAACATCGTGTAAATGTGTATCATGGAAGTAATACTGTTTTTGTTTAGATATGTTTGGATATAAGTCGAAAGATAAAAAGAAGTCCCCATCAGTACAGGGATAATAAGCAATAGAAACAAGTAGGTTTTGATTGCCTGCCAAAGAGTGCGGCTTGGTGTATCAAAAATATCATTGACGATATAGTCATAGTTTTTAAAAAACATAAATACTGCAAAAATAACATAAACAGCACCAAGCAGACCCAGTTTGTCTGTGCTGGCTACAAAATTATTGATATAGGTCATGACTATTTTGGAATCTGTTGGCATCAGGTTTGAAAAGATGAAAGATTTAATCGTGTTGTAGTAGTCGTGAAAGAGAGGCATAGAGGTGAAAATTGCCAGCAAAATAACAAAAAGAGGGATAAGCGAAAAGAGTGTACTCCAGCTCAAACTTGAGGCGTAATGCCCCAGTTTGTCATCAAAGAGATCTTTGAAAAAATCTCTCAAAAAAAGATAATAGTTTTTAACAATAACGCTAAGTTGTCTGTTGTGTTTCATGTCAAGATGGCAATCCCATTTTTCCCGGATTGAGAATATTATTGGGATCAAATGCCTTTTTGATATCTTTAAAGAGTTGTATCTCCATGTCATTAAAGGCGATACCCATGAAGGGTGCCTTGGATGTACCTATGCCATGTTCTCCAGAGAGTGTCCCTCCCATCTCAACGACCATTTGAAATATCTCTTCTATGGCTTCGTGTCCACGGTGTAGTTCCTCTTCATTATTACCATCTTTT
>JALSSQ010000037.1 GCA_026984165.1 Sulfurovum sp. | reverse complement strand
TATCTCTTTAAGTAGCCCGGAGACGATGCCTGTCACACCCTCTATATCCATCTTACCACGTTCTAGTAGTTCGTTGAAGCTTGCTTCAAATGTGTCGTCATTGCTGTAAAATATTTTCATTGTTTGTCCTATTCTATCAAGTCCCAACCGAGGAGTCAGGTTATTCATGATTCATTGCTATGCAACAAATCACAAATCACTAGACCCCTCTAGTTCTCTATATTCTTATATTTTCTTTCGTATCTTAGAAGCATACTCTCATTGCCTAACACACCACCTTGGTGTATGTAGAGTGTAGGTTTAGACATCACTTCAGGATGTGCCAACAGTGTTCGCCATCCTAAAGGGTCATAAAGCAAGTCAAAGACCACTCCTGTTTGTTGTTGTAATTTTAGCCAAATTTCATAATTATCTCTATAAAGTTTTCCAAAATGGTGTTTTTTTTCTAACGAGAGTATGCAAGGATGATATTTTTCATCCTCTTCTAACTCAAAGAATTGTTTTTTCAAGTATGCATCATCACCAACACAAGCACAGGTATATACATGAGTGAAGCGTGAAGCGTCAAGAGTCAAGAGTGATTTTTGTAAAAAAAGTGCAGTGGTTCCTGTACCTGATGGTAAAAATATATTTAAAGCTTCTATACCCTTTTCTTTTTGCCAATCTAAAATTTCTTGAGCTAAAATCTCAATACCAAATTCAGCCTCTTTTTGTCGTCCACCCTCTTCGATAAAGAGAACAGCCTCTTCATTCCTCATTCCTAATTCCTCATTCCTCATTTGAAAAATAGTATGATTTTCCAATGCCGCCTTATAATTCCCATGAGGGTTTTCCTTTAGATACTCAGCCACATGGTCTACATAATACTCAAACTCCCATCCTCGCATCTTCGCTAAAACTGAAAGTGAATACATGGCATTGGACTGTGCAGAACCATATGAAACAATTTTTTTAATATCGGGAAAATCATTTTGGAGAAAATAGTGAAATTTACGGGCTTTGTTTCCAGAAAAGTCTGGATGCAAGAGGTCATCACGCTTCAAAAAGAGCGTATAATTATCAAAAGAAATTTGTTCTACAGGAGAAGGAGAGAAGAGAGTAATCATGAGATAAAAGCATCACGCCGTGATGCATACCAAAACTCCTCACTCCTCACTCCTCACTCCTCACTTTTAACTAATTTCGCCCCACACAGTTCAAGTCATCAAATGCCTTCTCAAGTCTCTTCACCATAGAAACTTCTGCCGCACGCAACCATTTACGAGGATCATAATGAGACTTATTGGGCTTATCGTCACCCTCTGGGTTACCGATTTGTCCTTGTAAGTAATCTTTATGCTCATTCACGTAATGTCTTACACCATCCCAAAATGCCCATTGTGTATCGGTATCGATATTCATCTTAATCGCACCATAAGAGATCGCCTCACGAATATCTTTAAGCTCAGAACCTGAACCACCATGAAAAACAAAATTCACAGGTTTGGTATCTGTATGGTATTTCTCTTCAATATATTTTTGTGAGTTATCAAGTATTTTGGGGGTTAGCGTTACATTGCCTGGCTTATAGACTCCATGCACATTACCAAATGAAGCAGCTATGGTGAAGTTGGGTGAAATTTTCATCAGCTCTTCATAGGCATAAGCTACCTCTTCTGGCTGTGTATAGAGGAGTGCATTATCGATATTGGTATTATCGACACCATCCTCTTCTCCACCTGTCACACCCAGCTCTATCTCTAGTGTCATACCCATTTTGGACATGCGCTCAAGGTAGCTTTTGCATGTTGCTATATTCTCTTCTATAGGCTCTTCACTAAGGTCTATCATGTGAGAAGAAAAAAGAGGCACACCATGTGCCTTAAAATGTGCTTCACTGGCATCTAAAAGCGCATCTATCCAAGGAAGCAGTTTTCTTGCTGCATGGTCTGTATGAAGGATTACAGGCACACCATAGGCGCGTGCTACAGTATGCACATGTTGCGCCCCTGAGATAGCACCCAGTACCGCTGCTTCATCAGAAGCTAACCCTTTACCCGCATAATATGCAGCACCACCATTGGAAAACTGTATAATTACCGGAGAGTTTACTTTTTTTGCTGCTTCAAGCACTGCATTTACTGAAGAGGTGCTAACCACATTGACAGCAGGCAAGGCAAAACCTTCCTCTTTTGCTACATTAAATACCTTTTGAAGGTTTTCACCTGTTACCACTCCGGCATCAACGACATCTAAAACTTTTGTTGGCATCAAAATTTCCTATTTTAATTTAATTTTTGCTTTTTTCATTAATTTGCTTACCACTTTTTCTTGTGCTAATTGTGCCTTAATACCATTTTTTGCTTTTGAAAAAGGAGGTATTTTCTTCTTACTTTTCATTTTTTTTGCCACTTTTTTCATTTTATTATAGGCATTTTTAGCTTCTTTATCTGAGATCCTAATTTTAGACATTTTTTTCTGCATCCAAAAACCTGCCAAAGCTGCTTGCTTTTCTTTCGCAGTTAACTGTTTCCGTGCTGCTGCTGCAACCAGCTTAGAAGGAGCCATCATTTCTATAAGTTGTTTTCTTCCCTCTTTAGGAAGTTTAGCCCATGTCATTTTCCCTTTTGTAAGTACTCTAAGGGCTTTATTTGCCTCTTCTACTGTAATTTTCATACCATTTACTGTACCTGCAGTCGATGCCAATATACTAACTGTACTTAAGAATAATCCTAGTGTAGCTACCATTAAAAGTTTTTTAAATTGTGTCATTTTGTTTCCTTTGTATCTAATTTTACTGATGATTCATTATCTTCTCTATTTTGTTGTGTTTCGTTATTGTCAAAATTGACAGTAATATTAACATCTTTCATAAGATTGGTCATAATTTCTTTCTCAATAATCTCATTTTTAAGCTTATCGCCAAGACTAATATATGGAGGAATTTGCGCTTGAGGGTTAGCTGCTAATGCCTTAGCTTTTGTTGCTTCGTACAATGCAAGCATCTGTTCATTTGTAACCTTTATAGTTGCACGTTGTTTTTGTAACCATACTTGACTTAACACAGCATCTTTTTCGATTTCAGTGAGGTTTTTTTCGATATTCTCTTGCACAACTATTGGTCGTGCAAAATCTTTTATCAGTAACAAACGTTGTTTTTTATCTAGTCTATCAAAATCTTTCACCTTGCCTTTTGTTACTTGTTGCAAATAGTTATCTACAGATTTTTTATGTATAGTATGACCATTAACTATTGCAACAACTGCTGTTTTAGGTCTACTTTTGAAATGTTTTATCGCATACATTCTTTGCAAATCTTTTAATACCATAAGACGCTGTTTTTTAGGTAATAAATCTAAATCTTTTATTTTGCCTTTGGTTGCTTTTTTTATATATTTGTCCGCTTCTCTTTTATGTACTGGTTTACCATCATTATAACGACCAATAATAGTAGATGCAGGTCTGCTTTTTACTCTTTTTATTGCTCTTTGTTTTGGTTTTGCGCCCACACTTACACCACTAAGATTCACCATGCCTGATGAATCTTTTGTATGAAGTATATTTGTTAAAGAATTTTTAAGTGCATCTGCAAATACACCTTGAATTAAAACAACAAAACTCAGTCCTAAAGCAATTAAAAACTTTTTCATACTTCTCTTTCTAAATATTTATAAACTATTTCTTTGTTCCATTTATATCTGAAGAAGGTTTTACGATGGTTGCTTTACTTTTAAGTTCTTTTGCGACTTCTGCTATTTTTGTAGCAAACTGCTTTTGTTTAAGTGAAGCAATAATTCTATCTTTTACTTGTTCATAAGGTACTGATGAGGCATCTTTCTTACCTTCAAGATAAATTACATGATAACCAAATTGTGTTTTCACCGGTTTTTTTGTAATCTCTCCTACATTAAGTGCCCAAACGGCTTTTGAAAAAGCAGGCACCATCTGACCTTTTGAAAAATTACCTAAATCTCCGCCTTTTGGCCCAGAAGGTCCTGTAGATTTTGCTTTTGCAAGTTCTATAAATTTTGCCTTAAGTGCATCACCTTTAAGATCTTTCAGTTCATCAATGATTGCTTGTGCATCTTTTTCGTCTTTAACCAAAATATGTCTTGCATGTACAGTAGCTTTTTGAACAAACTTATCTTTATTTTTATCATAAAATGCTTTTGCCTCACTATCACTAACTACAGCATTGTCCATCTGTGTTTTCATCCACATATTTACAAGTAGCTCTTCTTTTATTTTTTCCATATTTCTTTTAAAATCTGGCTTTTTGTCTATACCTTCTTTTTTGGCTAATTCTGTAAACAATGCTTTTTCAACAAGTCTATCTACAATCATTGCTTGTTGTGATTTATCAAGTTGTGAAAAATGTGCTTGTGGAGAAGATGCATTTACAAAAGTTTCAGCTTCTTGCTTTGTAATGTTTTTACCATTGACAGTCACCAAAACATCTGACGCACTTAGTGCTGTTGCCATTATTGCTACAGTAAGTAATGAAGTTCTTGCTAGTTTTAACATATGTATATTCCTTGAAGTATTTTAATTTTAGTCAGAAGTATACCTCTCTTGGGTAAATCATTCATTAATGTGGTACTATTTTAGTCTTATTATATTTAGAGCAAGGTTTTAAAAATGGAAAAAACAAAAAAAAATGTAAAAATAAAAAAAGCAACAAAAAAAGAGATAGACGAAATCAAAGCACTCTTTTTGCAACACTACCCTGACTCACTTACGGAGCTCAACTATACCAATCTTTATGAGCTCCTCATCGCAGTGATGCTCTCTGCTCAGTGTACAGACAAACGGGTCAATATCATCACCCCTGCCCTTTTTGAAAAATACCCAAATCCCATCAGCCTTGCCAAT
>JALSSQ010000036.1 GCA_026984165.1 Sulfurovum sp. | reverse complement strand
CGATGATATCCTTGAACTTGTAATGTTTCCTGTGACAGGGTCTGTGTTGTAGAGATCGTAGGTAAATGCATCTAGATTGTTTTCTGTTAAAAATTTATAATTTAGTGAAAGGTTCAAATCTGCAGCATAACAGCCAGTAACAAAGTTAGAAAGTGTCTCATTATGATATCCTTTAGCAGTAAAAGTACCTTGTATGTTGTATGACATGTTTTCATCACCAGTTGCAGGATAGCGTGAACTGTTTAAGTTATTGACATAGACAAAACCACTGTTGTTGTCGTTGTTTGTCGGTCCAGCACCTTTAACGAGTGACGACATATAAAATGTATAAGGATAAAGCTCTATATCAACTGCTTTATAGGTTTTATTTCCTGAATGTATGCTGCTGATGTTACATCCTTGTTTGTTCCCAGAGTTGGCCGTATCTACAGTATCATCATTAGCTGTACAGTCAAAACTTCTTACGAATCCACTTTGTGTATGGTGAGAGGCATTTTGATCTACGTAAGTCCAGTTGCTATCGAGAAGTTTAAACTGATACTCTCCAATCTGTTTTATGTTGTCGGTAAGTGTACCAAAACTAGAAACTGTTGTACCATCAAAAAGTAAAATAGAAATATTTTGGTCATTCGTATCATTACAGTTTGATATACCTGAAGATGGATTCCATGCTATTTTGGCGTAATTACCATTTATGAATTTATTAAAATATTGATGGTAGCCAGGAGTTGCATTGTCATCGAGGTAGTTACTCGCATTGATATCGAAACGGTACTCGTATCCTGCCACCAAATTGGCTCGTGGTGTGCTGTCTGTATTTTGTGTGAGTATTGTTTTTGGTGCAGTAGCACTTGTACTTTCATTACTGTCAATAATAGCTATCTTGAATGCTTCTGGGCGGATAGAGAAATTATCTCGTGAACATACAGGAACACCATAGTAGGTTTTAAGACATTGGTAACAAGAGTTAGGGCTACTGTTGCTACATTCAGTACTACAAGATGTATCTCCACTATAACGAGTTTGGTAAATGTCAACAAAACAACTTTGATCTGTTTGAGAAGTACAGTTGTGTTCTACAATGGTATTGTTTATATCTTTGAGATACCACATTCTAAATGCAATATTATGCATAGCACGAGGGTAGCTAATATCGCTTATGGTTATAACAGGTGAACCATTAAAATCATAAAACTTTGGAGTGTATGAAGGTAGTGTCTCTGGGTTTTGACAAGTGATATTGGTGTCTCTTTTTAAAATATCTGCATTAATAAGGTCAACCTCTACACTGTTGTCAATGGCTTTCAGTGTAGTAAAGTCCGAGGTGTAGCTAAAGAGTTTTACCTTAAAAGGACGGCTTGCAATTTGTGTATATAGGTTATAAGGTTGTCCTGAATGATCATCTGCCTCAAAAGATGCAATATTAAATCTACCAGCAGAGGAGTAATAGCCATTTTGACTTGTACAGAGCGAATCTCTATTAAAGATTTGTGCAAGTTCCAAATCACCAGAACCATAGCTGACAATATATTTCATACGTAAATCAAAGCTAGTGTTTATATCGTTTGTACGAAGATCATTGTCAAATTTTATATATTCTGTTTCGTATGCATTAATCTCTCCTCCTAAACCAGATTGTGCATTTTTACCTATATATAGACCAAATCCAGATGAATTATCGTTGAAAAGAAGATTATGACTTGCCGCATTTATATAGTTGTTTGTATCGTTGAAAGCCAATTGGGCACTATCTGAAACATAACTCATTTGTGTTGTGTTGTTTATTCTGTAGCTAATATTGACATCATGTAAGGTAAAATCACTTTCTTCTGATCGCACAGAAATATTGGTGGTTAAAGGAACGCCTCTGTTTCCAAAGGGAGTTTCTACACGATTGTTTGTAGAATTTATAATGAATCCGTCAAGAGACAAGGTATAGTCATAGCAGAGTTTTGGTTTAAAAAGTTGTGTAGAAAAGGCTATCATACTTGGTGTAACATAATCTATCTCAGTATGACCCGCACTTGGTTTACTTGAAAGTCCTAATACCACAGAGCTTATATTGGCATCATTGTCTCTGAAGTCTTTCATTTTGTCAGATATATCATAGGTGTCAAGATCTACACCGTTTGTATTTGTTACAGCGTTGTCTCCTACACTAGGGCGAGTGATATTACTAAATTTGGCATCAAAAACATTGCCAGAATTATCTACCGAGTATTTAGTAGATGAAGCATTTTTGGCAATATATAAGTCGTCAGTAATCGTGTTATCTTTGCCATAATAATATTCTCCCTCGCCCACAAATGCTGCAAAGTGTGAATCAACATTGCTTGGTGCTTTAGGTAAGCGAAAACCACTAACAGTGAGCTGTTCTTCTTGATTTGCATAGGTGATTGCAGTGTAGCCATTAAAAATAGAAACATTATGCGCATCTTTTGAGAGATCATCCAAATAGATAACTACCAGTGACCATCCTCCAAATAACCCTACTTGCGTCTCTCTTCCCTCATTGGTGAGAAGATTTGCTACAGTAGCTGTATGGATTCCATCGCTAAGGTTTGCATCTTGCAGTATAGCGGTAACATCTGCAAACGCCGCATAGTATCCACCATCTGCACCAGCATTTCCTAATCTTTTATCATAAAAGAAGGTATTGTTACTATCCCTATCAACATCAACATCTACGTAAGGTCGATTGTCTATTTTTAGTTTTATTTTTTTTGCGCCTGAACGTGGAAGATCAATAGTAGATGATGTATTGATGTCTATATATGTGTATGTGCCATTAGTTGAGGGTTCTGCCCGTCGCTGTTTGTATTGTTCATGATGATTGTTGAGTGATCCTTGCCAGAAGAGTCCTGCCCATGCAATTTTGCGATGGTTTTGAGGCAAAGAAAAAGAGCCTGTACTAGAGTTCCATGTAGTGTTGTCGTTATCAATGTCAATATAGCGAACCATATAGTTGTTGTTGTTTGAATCTTGATTCGTTTGGCAGGTGCCATTATAGGAGTCTATTTCATTACTTTCACCAGTTTTATTGGTGACACACATTAAGGTATTACCTGTAAGCACAAAGTCACCTATAATATTGCGTGTTTGTGGTGGGTTGACAAGATAAAATGCATGACCATTGGTGATACCACCATTTGTGAGTCTTGAAGTTTTGATGATCACACGAGCAGTGCTTGTGAGGTTGGTATCGTCCGTGATTGTGTATTCAAAGCTATCATCTGCTGAGAGAGGATAATTTGTGGGAGTGTAGGTAAAACTTCCATCATCATTGAGTGTAAGACTTCCATAGCTAGGGTCTGTGTGTGAGAGAATTTTGAGGGTGTTTACCCCGGTGTCTTTACCATATTGGCTATCTAAATCAGTAATCACATTGCCTGTAAGTGTTTGGTTGGCATCTGGTTCTTGATAGATGTTATCTTTTGCATGTAGTGCAGATGAAACATGTATTAGAAAGCTAAATGAGGCACTGCTACCTGAGCAGTCTGTAGCAGTCACAGTAACATTAAAGTCGCCCAATTGCGTTGGTGTACCATGTATATAATATGTACCATGTAAGGGACTATATGTGATTCCATTTGGAAGACCAGTAACATTAATAGAAAGATGGTCATTGAATGGTGTGTGAAAATAATTTGAATTATATGGGTTGAGATTAGTTAAAACGGTTACCTCTTTACCATAGTCATAGCTTTTGTCACTTGGAGCATGATATACCGTGACAGAAGAGTTATTGGCATCATGGTTTGAAATAATCGCTACTTCATCATGGGTATGATAAAATCTAATGCCATTATGCAGAAGATAGAAATGTCCTCTATTTTCGAATGGCCTATAGTGACAAGTTCTATCTAAAACGCTTGTTTTGATGACTTTTGCATCAAAAGATACCTTATATGTTGTATTGGTGTTAATATTTTCTGTACTGTTACACTCCAGTTTTCTCGCTGCTGTGTTGAAATTACAGGTAAGTTTGCCAGCAGGTGTTACCTGTAGATTTCCTTGGTATTCAAAAGCTTGATTCAATATGTCATCAATACTCAAGTTCTGATCAAAATTTCCATGTGTGCGACTAAAGGCAAGCGTAAAACGTACAGTCTCCCCTCGTGTGACATTATATCTGTCGGCTGTTTTGCGTGCACTATATGTAAAATGGTCATGAATATTGGCACGCACTTGTGCAGAGGAATCATTGTTGTGATAAGAGTGTTCTTCATGGTCTATAGGTTCTATATGTGCTCTGTTGACAAGTATGGTGGATATGTTAGTATCTACTTTTGCAAAAACGTGAATAGGCCTAAAATGTCTAGTAAATTCATGATCTCCATCACATGTGATGGTGCGTGTCGAGGCTGCGAAATGACACGAAAAATCGTCTATATTTTCTTCTACTCTGATAAAGCTTAGCCCTTCTGGTAGTGTATCGGTAAGTATGGCTTTTGCTTTGGGTGCAGGACCTCCATTGTTCACATCGAGCCTGTAGTGTACTATATCACCTTGATTACGTGACACAGAGTGCACAAGAGAGGATCCTGAGTAAATTGTCTTAATAACCTGCATATCTGCTTTGTGTGTATCAGTATCTTTAATGGTTACTTCGAGGATTGATGGAGAGACACTGAAAGGTTGGTTAGGATTGTTTGTTGTGCTTGTATTTAAAGAGACACCCATAGTTTCATCTGACTCAACATCGAAATCATCTAAGACCTTGAGGGTAAATGTCTTCGATTTGGTACAGGAGGGATTGTTATCAAAGGTGATTGAATGATTACGAGGCGTAGATCGAAAATCACGATTTTCTTTTGCGCTATATTGGGTACTTTGGAGTATGCCATCAAAATGATATGTTAAAGTGATAGGCGCTACAGTCGGACATTCGTCTATACTTAAAGTATAGG
>JALSSQ010000035.1 GCA_026984165.1 Sulfurovum sp. | reverse complement strand
TTTCTCGCCCTCTTTTTTCTCTTTGTCGTCTTTCTTTTTATCTTTCTTATTCTTCTCTTTCTTTTGCTTATTGTCTTTTTTCTTATCACCTTTTTTATCGTCTTTTTTGTCGTCTTTTTTCTTTTTATCTTGATCTTTTTTATTCTCTTTGTTTTGTTTTTTATCCTGATTTTTTTTCTTGTCGTCTTTCTTTTGCTTATCGTTTTTTTTCTTTTGATCTTTTTTGTCTTTTTGCTTTTGTTTCTTTTTCTGTTCTTCTTTTTTCTTCTTCATCTTTTTAGCAAGTTCAAGGTTAAACTTCGTATCTTTATCATCTCGAATCTTCAGCGCTTTTTCATAAGCTTCTATAGCTTTATCTAACTCTTGCTTTTGAAAATAACTGTTACCTATGTTGTGCAAACGCTGTGCTTCATCTACACCTTTAGCTTTTTTATATGCTTCTATGGCTGCATCATAGTTTTTACTTTTATACAGGGCATTACCTAAATCATACTCTTTTTGTGGACTCTTGGCATCGAGTTGTTTCAGTAATGAGGCACTCTTGCTATATTCTTTGGCATCATAGGCTTTGGTTGCCTTGTCTATCGTCTTAAAGTCTGTTATTCCAGCACTTAAGAAAGTGAAAAATGAGAAATGAGAAATGAGAAATGCTACTACTATCTTTTTCATGCGTGACCTCCATTTTTCATTTTTACTTTTTCATTTTTCATTCTTGAGGGCATCGAAGAAAATGCTATCAACAAGAGTAACAACGCTAAAGCAAGTGGATAGTAAAAGTACTCTACCCTCTCTTTGACTGTCACCGCACCTTGTTGTTGGTTTTTGTATTTTCCGCGTATCACATTGACCAGTTGCTGTATGTCTTCTTTACCATTACCTGCTACCACATACGCGCCACCGTTTTCTTTGGCTAATTCACCCAACGCATCGTTACGCTGGGTAATAGCTATCGTGCCATCTTTTTGTGTAATAGGCTTGCCATTTTCATCGATAACAGGTGCACCTTTGTCTGTACCTACAAGTACCACATAAAGATCGATATCATTGGCTTTTAAAATATCACCAAAACCTTTAATAGCTTGCGCATCTCCTCCATCAGAAAAAAGCACTAAAATCTTAGGCTTCTTCTTTTTTAGTAAAGAGGAAACTTGTTCTCCAAGTGCCGAAAAATCGGTCGAGCCCATGTTGATATATGAGTCATCTACCCCTTCAACCATCATTTTGAGTGTCTCTTTGTCAGAAGAAAATGGTGCCAAAACAAAAGGAGAATAAGCGAATGCCACCACACCTATTTCGTCACTGGGCATCGCATCAAAAAATGCCATCATTTTCTTCTTGGCAAACTCTAAACGGTTTGGATAGACATCCTTACTTCGCATAGATCCAGAAATGTCCAGTGCTGTAAGCAATGTTAATCCTTGTACCTCTACTTTTTTGTCACCTTTTTCTATGACAGGTCTGGCCATAGCAACTATCATCAAAAAAATAGCTAAAAAAATCAGTATATTACGTACAGTCATTGGCATAGACTCATCTGCAGCACTAAGACGTTTAAGCACTTTTTCATCAAAAACACGAGAAAGCCTCTCTTTGTTTGTACTAATTAAAAATGCTAAGATAATAAAAGGGATTATCATCACCCAAAAAAACTGAGGATTTACGAAACTCATCTTTATACTCCTTTTGCATTTCTAAGATAGACAAACACTAGCAGAGAAATAATGGCCAAAAAGAGTGGATAGATATACAAGTATGTATGCTGTACAATTTTTTTGTTGTTTATCTTTGTCGCTTCTAACTTGTCTATCTCTTCATAGATTTTTTGCAATGTATCTGCATCTCTTGCAGCATATGCCTCACCGTGACCTGCATCAGCCAATGCTTTTAAGTATGCACCGTTATAATCTCTAGGGCTACCTATACCAATAGTATATAGCTTAATTTTTCTACTAGATACAAGATTTTTAACATCCTCAAAAGGTACTTTTGACATATTATCAATACCATCTGTAAGCAATATAGCTATTTTAGACTTTGCCTTGCTCTTGCTTAAGAGGTTGTAGCTTTGTACTATAGCATCATTAATCGCTGTTCTTTTCCCTGCTACTCCCATGTTTTGCATACGTGTAATATCTGTCAAAAACTTTTTTTCAAATGTTAAAGGTGAAGCGATGAAAGCAATGTCTGCAAACGTCACCATGCCTATACGGTCATTCTTACGTTTTTCTATAAAGTCACCTACAACATCTTTTACAACATCAAATTTATTGCGCCATATATCATTAGGATCAAAACCACGTTGGCGCATTGAGTCTGATGAATCTATAATAAGCACAATATCTCGTCCTTCTTTTTTAGAGTTAGAGTAAGACTTTGTGATAACAGGAGAGGCTAAAGCAATCACTGCAGATACAACACCCACCCACTTTAAGGCTTGCAAAAGGGATGAACCTTTATCTCCTTGCATCATAAGCGTTTTGACATGTGGAAAGAAGATAGCCCTGCTTCGCTCTTTACAAAACTTTGCACACAGTACAAAGAGTCCAATCACTAACAACACTAACGGATATTCAAAACTAAACTGACTCATTTGCCACCTGCACATAAAGATTAAATTGATTTAAAGTATCTTGATCTATTTTGTTTACCTCTTTTTTATATTTGTATTGTTCTAACATCGGTTCAAGCTGTGAGAACAGCTCTTTTCTTCGCTCATCTGTTGCCAAAAGTCTTGCGTAGTGTGTGGCTTCATAGGCTGATTTTTTTGTATCTGCCCAATCTATCTTTTTTATGGCTTCAAGGTAAGCTTTTTCAAGATTTATTTTACGGTTGTCCCATAGCTTCTTAAGCACAAAAAACAACACACCCAAAAGCAACAAAGAAACAAAGACTATCAACCCCCAATAGATATAGTAAGAACTATCAGGAATCTCCAACAATGGCTTAATATCACGCAGTTGCGCACTTATATTTTGTTCATTCATAAAATGATACCTCTTTTGATAAATGTATTGCAAAGCAATACAATCATTAACTCCTCATTCCTCACTCCTAATTCCTCACTCTTTCTCATCGCATTTTCTTCATCAATTTCAAAGTAGGCTCTTCATGTGTATAGACTTTGCTAAAACGCACACCTTGCTTTTTAAACTGCTTATAGAGTTTTTCATCGTTCTCATGGAGTGCTTTTTTATAGTTTTTTAACGTACCACCATCTACACTTCCTTCAAAACTCTGTTTGGTTTCCATATCTATGAGTCGTAGGTAACCAAGTTCAGAGGGGTCTTCTTCAAACTTGTCACGCACGATGACAGCAAATACATCATGCTTTTTAGCCAGTAATTTCAAGTCAATGTCACCCACAAAATCAGAGACAATAAACAGCAACGCCTTCTTCTTCAAACGACTCACCAATGTCTCTACCAAAGCACTGTAATCTGCCTCTTTCCCCAAAGGGTCAAACGCCACCACATCTTCTACTGCTTTATGCACAGAGAAGAGTTTTTTACTCGGTTTAGAAAGTCCATACATTTTGTCTGCAAAAATCATATGGGTAAACAAGTCTGCATTCTTCACAGCAGAAAAGCCCAAGGTAGCTACCACTTCCGCCATGATGTCTGACTTTTGTTTGACTGTACCAAAGTAGGTAGAACCTGAAAGCAAAGAGACCACAACCACATTGAGTTCACGCTCTTCTTTATAGACTTTTACAAAAGGTTTACCCAACTTCGCAGTGGTTTTCCAATCGATTTTCCGAACATCATCCCCATACACATACTCACGAAGTTCTGCAAACTCAAAACCTTCACCCTGAAAAAGGGAAGCATTGTTGCCAAGCATATCACTATAGACTTGCTTTTTGGTTTTAAGGACGATTTTCTTAACAGTTTTGTTCATCATAAACCTTATGGAATCGGAACTACCGCTAAGATTTTCTCGATAATCTCATCTGTTGTCATCTCCTCAGCCTGTGCCTCGTAAGATAAAATAATACGGTGACGTAAAATCTCTTTGGCGATGTATGCTATCTCTATAGGACTTACAAAGTCTTGCCCTTTCAAGTAAGCAATAGCACGCGCCGCTTTATACATATCAATACTCGCTCTTGGGCTTGCCCCAAACTCTATATAGGCTTCAATCTCTTCTAAACCATAGGCTTTAGGGTCACGTGTCGCAGCGACAAGTTCAATGATGTACTTTTCTATCTCTTCATCCATGTGCACCGAAAGTGCTTCTTGGCGTATGGTATTCAGGTCTTCTATGGTCGCGACTTGTTCGATGCTTTCAAAACTGTTGTTTGCCACACGACGTGCGATTTCAAGCTCTTCTTCTTTGGTATTATAGCCCACCACAATTTTCATCATAAATCTGTCAAGTTGTGCTTCAGGTAACTCATATGCACCCTCTTGCTCTACAGGGTTTTGTGTCGCCATGACAAGGAAAGGCAAGTCTATCTTAAAGGTCTCATCCCCAATAGTCACTTGACGCTCCTGCATCACTTCAAGCAAAGCAGACTGTACCTTGGCTGGTGCACGGTTTATCTCATCTGCCAAAAGTAAGTTGGTGAAGATAGGGCCTTGTTTGATTTTAAAGGCATTGTTAGACGGGTCATAGATTTCTGTACCTATGATGTCTGAAGGCAGCAAATCTGGCGTAAACTGCACACGCTTAAAGTCTAGCCCAAGCGTTTTAGCCAATGCATTGACAGCAGTCGTTTTAGCCAATCCTGGTACCCCTTCAAGAAGTATGTGCCCACGACAAAGTAAGCCCGCAAGTAAGCCCTCGACCATTTTGTCTTGACCGACTAGAACTTTTGAAATTTCTGTTTTGATATTTTCTATGATTTGACTCAAGTTTTTCTCCTAAGTGTTTATTAGGAGAAAGTTTACTTGATTGGGGTTAATTGAAGTTTAATACATTATGTATACATTTTT
>JALSSQ010000034.1 GCA_026984165.1 Sulfurovum sp. | reverse complement strand
AAGAGAAAAAAGCAACATTTTGAGCCAAGGCTCCCATGAAAGCAAGGCACTTTGTCGTTGTATCCACGAAAGTTTTGGAAAGTAATAAGGGTTTGCATACTGTTTGCACCAGAAAAAACAAGGCAAAAGTAATAACAGTAAAAGAGCGTAAGGCGAGCCAAAGGTAAAATGCATGAAATATTTTAACATTTATCTGATAATTTTACGCTATACTCTTTTTTAAAATTCACATTATTGGTTAAATTTAGGGAATACAATGAAACTAAGTCAAAAAACATTACATATAAATTATATATTTTTCGTACTAGTGCTATTTGGTTTTATGCAATTGAGTATGCTAAAAGCATCAGAATTGGAGTATCAAGAGAATGCATCTGAAATTATTATGAATTCATTGCAGGGACAGCCCAGGAGAAGTTTTTTACGTAAGCTTTATACACGGCTTTTTTTTGTGCCCGTGTGGATGCAAGAAAAAGGTCTTTCTAAGGTGGCCGAAGATTTGTTCGCCCATATTAAGCAAGATGATACACTAGATAAAACGGGAAAATTGTATCAAGACACTTTAATTTTAGAAAAAAGAGCACATGAAATATATACCGCACACGGTACAGTAGCACAAAAAATTGATTTGGAATTTAAAATTTCACAACTTTATGAAGGATACACCAATTATGCTTATTTGGGAAGTATAAACTGGGGAGCTTTTAATGCACGCATCTCTAACCTTATCGTCAATGATGTAAGTACTGAATGGGTTTTGCATAGACCTGATGTGGATGCAATAAATATGCTTGAAAATGCGGCACTTGGGGCAAGTTTGGAAAAAGAGCTTGATGTAGCTATCCCTACAAAATATAGATATAAAGCTTTACAAAAAGAGCTTATAAAATACAGAAAAATTAAAGAAAATGGGGGATGGTCGCCCGTGGTGCTTTCTGGGACATTAAAAGCAGGAAGTAAAGATAAGGGGGTTTATAGTTTGCGCGAACGTCTTCGTATCACAGGTGATTATGTTCCCTGTGATGAAGGCAATGAAAGTGCAGTCTATGACAAATGTTTACAGCAGGCCGTGAAACGTTTTCAAGCACGCAATGGTCTTTCAGTAGATGGAGAAGTAGGTCCAGGAACATTAAAAGTACTTAACAAAAGTGTAGATGATCGTATTACAACTATTTTATTAAATTTAGATCGCATTAAATGGCTCAATGATAGACAGAGTAAACGACATATTATTATTAATATTCCAGATTTTATGCTTTATTTTGAAGAAGATGGAAAACTGAAACAAAGTATTCGTGCGATAGTAGGAAAACCTAACCATCCCACCCCTATTTTTTCCAATACTGTGAAAGCAATTGTGTTAAATCCTTATTGGAATATCCCAACAAGTATTATTCAAAAAGAGATGATACCCAAATTATTGAAAGATCCAAATGCTATGGCAAAAAAAGGGGTAGAAATTACTAAAGGATGGGGCAAAAATGCAAGTAAAATTAAAGGAAATTCTATAGATTGGGCGAAGTACCGTTATACTAATGGGGTGCCTTTTCATTTTGCACAGGTTCCAGGACCACATAACGCATTGGGAAAAGTGAAGTTTTTGTTTCCCAATAAATACTCAGTGTACATGCATGATACCCCTGCTAAAAGTTTGTTTAGGCGAAGTAAAAGAGCTTTTTCTCACGGTTGTGTACGCCTTCAAAAACCAAAAGAATTGCTGAAAACATTTTCAACCTTTAACACAAATGTGGATTTTGATAAATCACAAAAAATTCTTAAAGGAAAAGAAAAAACATATATCTCTCTTAAAGAGACTGTACCTGTGGATATTATTTATTTGACTGCATGGGTAGATTATGAAGGAAAATTACAATTTAGAAATGATATCTATGGGTACGACAGGATGCAACTCAAATCATTTAGAAAATGGTAAAGGAGTTTATTTGTGGCATTTGAATATGCAATTGCTTTAACAGGAAGTATTGCTACAGGCAAGAGTACAGTTGCAAAGTTTTTTACATTGTTTGGATATACTGTAATTGATGCAGATAGTATTGCACATGACATTTTAGATATGCAGCACAAAGCAATAAAAGAAAAGTTTGGAGCACATCTTGTTGTGGCAGATAAGGTGGATAGAAAGGCATTGGGGAGTCTAGTTTTTTCAGACATAAATAAGAGAAAAAAACTTGAAGCACTTTTACACCCATTAATTTTTGATGAAATAAAACGTTTGTCAGCGAAAGAAGAGGCATCGAAAAAACCTTATTTAGTCGATATACCACTTTTTTTTGAGAATGAAAGATATCCTATTGAAAAATCTTTGGTTGTATATACGCCTAAACATCTACAATTAAAAAGATTGATTCTTAGAGATGGATATAGTGAGGATGAGGCTCTAAAACGGATAGAGGCACAAATGGATGTAGAAGAAAAACGTAAACGAGCAACTTATATTATAGATAATACTGATGATTTAATAGCACTTAAACAAGAGTGTATACGCGTAAAAGAGAAGATAGAAAAGGATTTTTCATGACTGTAACAAAATATTCTGGCAATGGTAATGATTTTATTATGTTTACTGCACAGGAAAAAAAAGATAGATCAGAACTTGCCAAAATACTTTGTCATAGACAAAATGGTGTAGGTGCAGATGGTCTTGTGGTTTTATTGCCTCATAAAAAGTATGATTTTGAATGGGAGTTTTATAATGCAGACGGTAGTCGTGCAGATATGTGTGGAAATGCTTCTCGTTGTGTTGCACATTTTGCACATGAAAAGGGTATTTCTAAAGATAATCATGCAGAGTTTTTGACAGGGGCAGGAGTTATTCGCGCTACAATTAATGGTCTTTATGTGGTGAGCGATATGGTTCAACCAGATATTATTAGAACAGATATTGAAGAAAATGGTGAAATTTGGTGGCTTATAGACTCTGGTGTCCCTCATTTGGTAGCAGTAAGAGATAACATAGATACCTTTGATATCGAAGAGGCAAGGGCATTACGACATAAATATAATGCTAATGTTAATATTTGTAAAATAGACGAAGATAGCATGTATGTTCGTACATATGAGCGAGGGGTTGAAGATGAAACATTGGCTTGTGGTACAGGAATGGTAGCATGTTTTATTCGTAACCACAAAGAGGGTAGAGTTTCGCATCAGGTAAAAGTTTATCCTATTAGTGGTGATGAGTTGTATGTGAGTTATGAAGAAAATATTTATCGTTTTGGTGGAAAAGTTACGAAAACATTTGTGGCTGAAACTTTGATATAATCATAGTCAAAAAAGGAAAATAATGCGAAGTATTGGTATATGTATAGTACTGATTGCAAATATATTTGCACATGGATTTGATACAGCAGTAGAAGATTATCGCAAAGGTGCTTATATTAAAGCACTTGATGCTTTTTATGCGTTAGCAAAAAAAGGAGA
This sequence comes from Sulfurovum sp., assembly GCA_026984165.1. Lineage (GTDB taxonomy): Bacteria > Campylobacterota > Campylobacteria > Campylobacterales > Sulfurovaceae > Sulfurovum. Next base: position 1,496 of record JALSSQ010000034.1, on the reverse strand, counting down.
CGACAAAGCACAATATAATGTAGCTTTAATGTATGCAAATGGACTGGGACTAAAAGCAAACATTTCTGAAGCGATACATTGGTATGAAAAAGCTGCCAAGCAAGGCAATGCTCAAGCTCAGTACAATTTGGCACAATTGTATTATAAAACAGCGGATAAAGATTTTCATGCGTATGCAAAAGCGAAATACTGGTATGAAAAAGCAAGCCAAAATGGCTTGATGCAAGCTTATAATAATTTAGCCTTTTTTTATATGCAGGGATTAGGTATTGATAAAGATGAACAAAAAGCTTTTGAGCTATTTAAAAAAGCAGCAGAGATGGGAGATAGCGCCGCACAAATCAATGTAGCTGTTCTTTATGCATGGGGAGAAAATATTGTTCATGACAAGATGAAAGCATATGAAAATTTAAAAAAAGCTTTGAATGCAGGCAAAAGTGAAGCCAGCGAATATTTAGATAAGCTTTGTAAAGAGAGTGCTTGGGTGTGTAAAGATTAAATATACACTATATCTAAGTATTTCTTTGCTATACTTCCGTCCGTTAAATTTTTGATACTATTGTAATGATCGCGTAACTCAGTTGGTAGAGTACTTCCTTGACATGGAAGAAGTCGTTGGTTCAAGTCCAATCGTGATCACCATGTTTAGCTCTTTTTTACAATATTCTTCTCTTTTTATTTCATACTTTATTTAACTTTTCGCTATAATCATGGCATTTTAAAGCGTGGCAGAGTAAGTCACGATTATAAAGGACGCATTTGAGTGAAAATATTATAGGCTATATTGACGACCAAGGCAAGATTTTAGATACACAAACAGCAGGTGAAAACTGTACTGCAACACCCATAGAGTACAGTAATTCCAAAGAGGCATTGGAGATTATCCGTCACTCAACAGCACACCTTATGGCACAGGCGATTACCGAGCTTTATCCAAATGCACAGTTTTTTGTAGGACCAGTGGTAGATGAAGGGTTTTACTATGACTTCAGAGTCGATGCACAAATAGGGGAAAATGACCTCAAAGCCATCGAAAAAAAGATGAAAGAGCTCATCAAGAAAAAGTACAAAATAGAAAAGTACGACATGACTAAAGCTGAGGCCTTGGAGAAGTTTGCCAACGATGACCTCAAACAAAAAGTGATGGAACGCATTACAGATGACAGACTCTCTGTCTATAAGCAAGGGGATTTTGAAGATCTCTGTAGAGGACCTCATGTACCGGCACTTCGTTTTTTACATCATTTCAAACTTACACGTGTAGCAGGAGCATACCTTGGTGGAGATGAAAACGCAGAGATGCTTACACGTATCTATGGTGTAGCATTTGCAGACAAAGAAACACTTAAAGCGCACATCACCATGCTCGAAGAAGCGAAAAAGCGTGACCATAGAAAAATTGGTGCAGAGATGGAACTCTTTATGTTCAACGAAGAGGCAGGTGCAGGTTTGCCATTTTGGATGCCAAAAGGTGCCAAACTTCGTTACAAACTAGA
>JALSSQ010000033.1 GCA_026984165.1 Sulfurovum sp. | reverse complement strand
ATCGTGATTAACAATAATAGAGATATTATAATCCCCAATATCTAAAATTGGAGATATATCTCCTTTGGGTATGATCCAAGTGCCCTTATTGTCAATCGTTGGGGTATAATCATGCCCATTAATACGAACTGTTAAACTATCACCATCTATATAGCTATTTGGCAAATAACCACTAAGTGAAGGCTTAGTATCTAATGTATAGTAAGTATCTACTGCCATTTTATCTGCTACATCAACACGAATACTTTTTGTAACACTCTCCATACCATCGCTTACCTCTACATCAAAGGTATAGCTATCTTGTGACAAGAGACCATTTACATAAATATTGCCACTATTATCTATCCTAAAAGGCACACTCTTTTGCACTATTGAGTAGTTCAAAATATCATCTTGATAATCAACTGCTTTTACTGTAAATATAGGTGTCACTTTATCTTTGTATCTTCCTATGGTTGTGTTAAGTTCACTGTTGGTTATAAATGGCTTTGTTTTAGTAATAGTTCCATAGACTTCAACTTCTGTCATATGAAGATTGTTATCACCATCTGCTTTCACTAAAATATACTTACCAACTGTAGGAGTTGCAAGGTTTATGGTTTGATTTAAATCACTATTTAGAGTTGCAATGGAGTTTGTTGGCAAAGTGCCTGTATAATTTATATCACTTATATATACTTTTGCACCATTTAGTCTGCTACTTGTGGTACCTGCTCTATTGTGTATAACTATTTTATAAATCTTTGTCTCACTTGGCAACTCCAACTGCCACCAATTTAGAGTGCTATCGCCTTGAGTGTGGTTAAAGGTAGAAAGATTACCATCGATAGCTAAACTTGGCTCATAATACCAATCATAACCATTCTTAGGAGGTTGAGTTACTTTGCCAAAGCGATATGCAAGATTTTTAGCAGGTTTAACAGTTATGTTAAAAGGTGCTAAACCTACACTCATGTTCCCATCAGAGACAGAGATAATAATATTAGAGTAATTTCCCTCATCACTTATACTTGGAATACCTTTTAATAACCCAGTGGTTGTATTAAACTCAGCCCAAGATGGTTCATTTTGTATGCTAAAAGTCAAGCTATCCCCATCGCCATCTTTTGTGGTTGCTTTAAATTGGTAAATATCATATACATTTGTAATCTCTTTTGCTATTCCATTGATTATGGGAGCATTGTTTGTATTTTGATTATTGCTATTATTTCCTCCACTGTTTTCACCACTATTATCTTCTACTCCATCACATCCAAAACCTAAAGATTCGCATAAATGCTCTTTTACTTTAGTTTTTGGCACTTTTGTATATAGAACATTATCTAAATTTAGAGTATCTATTGAGGCTGTTTTATTTTTATCTTTTAGTTTAAATATATCTATATTAATCCCGTTAGTTGCATTATTGTCACTATCAAGAGAGATTAAAAGTTGAGCAACTTTTATGGTTTTATTAGTGTCGTTTTTAGCTAAATCTTGTGGAGTAACTATCTTATTAGCTTTTACTTTATCTTTTAAACTATTTGGCACATCTTTAGGAGTTGCTTTTCCAAGAGAGATATTATTTATAAAAAACTCTACCTCTTCACCTTTATGATACTTAAAAATACCATCACTATCTGTAACACCACTAAGTGTAGCTGTTTTATATCTTGCACCTATTACTACACTATCATATAATACACCTTTTAAAAGTGTTGAGCTTACATTACCTGATTGGTTAGATTGGCAATTTGAAGAGACACTTCCCCCTCCACATCCAGTTAAAAAAAAGATAGTTGCAAATATTGCAAAAAAATTATATTTTATCATAACTAACTCCATTATATTGTTATAATAATTATAACACATAGGAACTTCAATTTGAGATAATAATTGAATTTAGGTGTCAATTACCACCTTAAAAAACCCTTTAAAACATAACAATAATACCAGTTTTTACTAAAATATTTTCAGTATCTATTCTGATGAAATTCCTGTAGTTTTTTTGTAAAATGTATTGTCGTACATCTCTCCACTTTTGTATAAAGAATGAGCCACGACAATAAGTTTTCTCATCACGGCTATTTGAGCTACTGTTGTGTGTTTTCCATTCGCTTTAAGTCTGTCATAAAAAGCTTTCATTTGTTCATTATGTAATTCTATATGTTTTACAAACCAAACTTACCTATAAGGAGTCATTATGCTGACATAGTCTCATATTTTAGAAGATTATAAGACTGTTCTATCTAGTTTTTACAAGCCCAAGGTGCAAGAGAACAAAGCTGTGTGAGACCTTTTTGCGCAGTGCTATGCCCTTGTCTTGCAGCTTCATTCCAATAAAAATAAGCTTTAGGATAGTTTTTTTTCACACCGACTCCATTAGCATACATATACCCAAGATTATTTTGAGCTTTAGCATATCCCTGTTTAGCGGCTTTTTGATACCATTTAAGAGCTTTTTTATAATCCTTTTTCACTCCTCGACCGTGGTAATACATCATCCCAAGATTACATTGGGCTTGAGCATATCCCTGGTTTGCTGCCTTTTGGTAGAGTGTCGTAGCCTTTTTGTAATCCTGCTTCACACCTTCACTATTATCATACATCACCCCAAGATTATATTGAGCTTTAGCATATCCCTGGTTTGCTGCCTTTTGGAAAAGCTCCACAGCTTTTTTATAATCCTTTTTCACTCCTCGACCGTGGTAATACATCATCCCAAGTTCAAGTTGAGCACTAGCATACCCTTGATCTGCTGCCTTTTTGTAAAGTGCTACAGCTTTTTTATAATCCTGCTTCACACCTTCACCATCCCTATACATGAACCCAAGATTATATTGAGCTTTAGCATATCCCTGATTTGCTGCCTTTTGGTAAAGTACCGCAGCCTTTTTGTAATCCTGCTTCACACCTTCACCATTATCATACATCACTCCAAGATTAAATTGGGCTTGAGCATATCCCTGGTTTGCTGCCTTTTGGAAAAGCTCCACAGCTTTTTTATAATCCTTTTTCACTCCTCGACCGTGGTAATACATATCTCCAAAACCATTTTGAGCTAAAACATCCCCTTGATCCGCAGCCTTTTGAAAAAGTACCGCAGCCTTTTTATAATCCTTCGTGCCATATGCCTTAACACCGTTCTCGTAATCTCCAGCAAAAGCCATTACTGAAAGTATTAAAAGTGCTAATACGATTTTTTTCATCTTCTTCCTTCGTATAATATATTTATGGTATATTTTATCTTATTGCAAATATAACGATACTTAATAGCTAAAGGAGAGGCTTTCCATGGTGAACAAATGAGTACAGTGAGGATTTTGACCCAAACCCAAGATGTTTCACAATTTAGAATTTAGGGGTCTATCATTGTTTTTGCAAAATTCAGGGGTCAAATTCAGGGGTCAAGTATTAAATCCTAAATTATTTAAGTCAAAAAAATGTCAATTTGCAATATTTTTACCTCTCTTTCAAAAATTAGATTACAATACCCCATATAATAAAAGGGTCAATAAAAATAAAAGGGTCAGGCGTTGAAAATACACCCTCTATTTATGGTATAATCATACCACTAAAACCTAAAAGGACTCATTATGCCTAGACGACCACGCATTGATCTAGCAAAAGATAGGTGACAACGACAACTCACCTACTTCTCACCCCTCTAAGCCACTCTACGCTACAATAAAACTATGTCAGTAAATCCAAGAGTATCTTTAAGACAGCCCATCACCGATGCAGAAGACAGAACCACCACCTATACCTACGATGCGATGGATAGGATAATAAAAACCACGGATGCCATAGGAAACATAGTAGCATACACCTACGACAAAGCAGGTAGACTTACATCTCTTAAAGACCCTGTAGGAAACGAAACCAAATATACCTATGATGACTATGGTAGAGTAAGCACTGAGACCAGACCTGATGGTGGGGTAACCACGTATGCCTATAACACGGATAACACTATCAAAACCATCACAAGACGTGACGGTAAAGTAGTTAGCTATAGCTATGATGCTGCCAAACGTCCTACTAGCCAAAGTGTAGATGGAGATACGATCTCTTATACCTATGATGCAGAAGGCAACATCCTCACTGCTACGAATACCAGTGGTACAGTAAGCTTCGCCTATGATGAGACAGGCAAGCTCATCAAAGAGACCCAACTGGGCATCGATATCACTACAAGTTATGATAAAGAGTCTAATGTAAAAACCCTAAGCTTCCTCAACAAAACAGTCAACTATACCAGAGATGCCCTAGGGCTGGCAAGCAAGATAGATGCTATCAACTTTAGCTATGATAAAAACAGTATCCAAACCAAACTAGACTACCCTAACAATACCAAAGAACAAAATACCTTTGATGCAGTCTATAATATAAAGAAGATAGAGACAGCCAACCAAACCCTCAACTACACCCAAGATAAAACTGGACTCATCACAAGTAAGAACAACACCAACTACACCTACGACAACATAGGCAGACTTACCCAAGCCACTTCGGCAGGCTCAGTGACCGACTTTAGTTACGACAAAGCAGGTAACAACCTAAACGATAATGCCGCGTATAATATCCTCAACAATCGTCTAACGGCTAATGACATTTATACTATCACCTATGACAGTATGGGTAATATCAAAACCAAATACAACAAACTCACCAAAGAGACAAGCACCTATACTTTCAATAGCAGAAATCAACTTATTAGCTACACCAAACAAGATGAAAACAACCAAACCACAAAAACACTCACTTACACCTATGATGCGTTTAACAGACGTGTAAGCAAAACAGATACTTCGGCAGGCTCAGTAGCCGTGACACAGAAGTATCTCTATGATGGTGATGACATCGTAGCTATCTTAGACAGTAACAATGCAGTCATCGCCACCATCACCCATGATGAGAGTATCGATACACCACTAAGCATTACCAATAGTAATGGTACATTCTATTATCATAGAGACCATCAAGGCTCCATCATCGCTCTTACCGAT
>JALSSQ010000032.1 GCA_026984165.1 Sulfurovum sp. | reverse complement strand
TCATTGTCGGCATCTGTGAGTGTGCCTTTGCATTTGTCGCCTCCGAGGATTTTGACTTTGACTTTTTCACCTATGGCATGTTGAAAATGAACAGGTTTGCTTAATTTGCGTTCTATACCAGGAGAGCTTACCTCTAGTCTGTATGGACCACTCATAGGAGGGTGAACGTCTAAAAAAGGTGAGAGTTCGTTGGAGACAGTTGCACACAAATCCAAGTCCACACCACCAACTTTTGTAATATAGACCCTATAAATAGTCTCATTAAACTCTGTCACTGTCTCTGTATCATAGAGTGCTGCACCATTGGCTTCGATGATTTTGGCTATTTGTGTTTCAAGATTCATCACTGCTCTCCTCTGCACTTTTGCGAGATGCTATCTGTTTGAATAGATCTTCCATTTTGTTTTGGTATTCAGGTTGTTCGTCAAACTCAAACGTAAAACGAGGTGCCTTAAACCATCCTTCACTCTGTTTGCAATGATTTTGGATATAGCCAGATACCACACGTAATTGACGTAAAGCTTCACTCTGCTCTTTGGGTGTAAGAAATGATTTGTCCAGATAGACTTTTGCATCAGACCTGCCTTTGGAGCAGACTACATCAGTGACACTAAGCCCATTAATACGCCCATCATCAAGTGTAGCCAATGCTTCTGGGATAATCTCTTTGAGGATAGACTCTGTGCGATGTCGTTTTATCTCTTCGTGTGTCATTGCTCTACCTTGAAGATGACTAGAGTGTCACCTGCTCCTCTACATCTTTGAAGGCTTCTATCACATCCCCCTCTTTGATGTCGTTGAAGTTTTCAAGCATAATACCACACTCATACCCATTTTTCACCTCTTTTGCATCTTCGTTAAATCGTTTGAGTGAAGCAATAGCGCTCTCATAGACTACCACACCATCGCGGATAAGTCTTGCTTTTGCATTACGCACGATGCTGCCATCAGTCACTTTACAACCTGCAATCGTGCCTACTTTTCCAACCACAAATGTTTCACGTACCTCTGCTTGGCCTATCACCTCTTCAGAGATAACAGGGCTCATCAATCCACCAAGAAGTGCCTTAACATCATCAAGTAAATCATAGATAATAGAGTAGGTGCGAATATCAATACCAAGCTCTTTTGCCTTTTTCTTCACAGCACCTGTCGGACGCACATTAAAGCCAAGTACCACCGCATGTTCAGAGGCATCTGCAAGTGTCAAATCACTCTCTGTTACACCACCTACACCCTCATGAATAATATTGACTTTGACCTCTTCGTTTCTTAACTTCTCCAGTGATCCTTTAATCGCCTCAAGAGAGCCTTGTACATCTGCCTTGATGATTACAGGAAGTGCCTTGAGTTGCCCCTCTGCAATCAATGCGGAGAGATCATCAAGTGTTGCTTTGGTTGATTTGGAGAGTACTTTTGCTCTATCATACTCTGCACGTTTTTGAGCAAGCTCACGTACCTCTTTGTCACTAGACATCACAACAAGCTCTTCACCTGCACCTGGAACTTCGTTGAGCCCCACGATAGCAGCTGGGGTCGAAGGACCTATCTCTTTTGCTGCGCTTCCATCATCTAGCTTAATCGCCTTGATACGTCCATAGGTTTTACCAACAACCACATTGTCACCCACCTTGAGTGTACCGTTTTTGATAATCACATTCGCCACAGGTCCAAAGCCTTTTTCCAAAGAAGATTCGACCACTATGGCTTTGGCTTCTTTGGCAGGGTTGGCTTTAAGCTCCATCAGCTCGGCTTGAAGCAAAATCGTCTCAAGCAGATCATCAATACCCATGCCAGTATGTGCCGACACAGGCACAAACTCATACTCTCCACCCCAGTCGCTCGCCATCACATCTATCTCTGCAAGCTGTGCTTTGACATTGTCAGGGTTGGCTGCCTCTTTATCCATCTTGTTTACTGCGATAATCATAGGCACACCTGCTGCTTTTGTATGCGCAATCGCCTCTTTGGTTTGAGGCATCACGCCATCATCGGCTGCCACCACGATAATCACAATATCTGTAGCCTGTGCTCCACGAGAACGCATTTCAGTAAAGGCTTCATGTCCCGGAGTATCGACAAAGGTAATCTTCTTGCCACTTTTTTCTACCTGATAGGCACCCACATGCTGGGTAATGCCACCCGCCTCTTTGTCTGCTACTTTTGCTGAACGAATCTTATCAAGCAGTGATGTTTTACCATGATCCACGTGTCCCATAATCGTAATTACAGGAGGACGTTCAACTGCATCTGGATCTTCCTCTTCATTATAGTCATCGACAATTTCGAGTTCATCGAGAGGATTGATTGTCGTAACCTCTACTTCAAACTCCTCTGCAAGAATCTCTATCTCATCTTTGGAAAGAAAGTCATTCTTTGTGACCATCATACCAAGGGTAAACAACACTTTTATCACATCACCTGCTGTCTTGCCAACCTTTTCTGCAAACTCATATACTCTGACATTCTCAGGTATCTCTACAGATGTGATGACATCTTTACTTTCTTCTTTCGTATATTTTTTACGCTTCCCTCCACGCTTTAAAGAACGTTTCTGCTGTGGTTTAAATGCTTGTCTTGCTCTTGCTGAACCACCATTTTGTGCTTCACGTTTTTTCATCTCTTCTTTACGTTTTTGCTCTTGGCGCATCATATCTTCATAGATATTTTTGTCAGAGAAATCCAAAAGTACTACTTCTTCTTCCCCAAAACCACTGTCAATATCGCCAGACATACTGTCATGATTAAATATATCTATTTTGGTACCTGTATCTTTTGCCTGTGCAGGACCTTTTTTAGGTTTTTTCTTGGGTGTATAGGGCTCTGCATTACTCTTACCCAAAGAGATGTTAGTTCCAGCTCTTGCCGGTGCAGGTTTTGCTTTTCGAACAATTTTAATCCCACCACGTGAAAGCACTCTTTTTTTAGATGCTTCTGAATCATCCGCTGTCTTTCTCACTGTTGGGGCTTCAGATTTCTTACTGACAACAGAGATGCCTTTACGTTTTTTTATTTCTTTTACAGGTGCTGTTTCTTCTGCCAAAACTTTTTCATCCTGAGGCACATCCGATGTTTTTTCTTCTTTTACCTCTTTTTGCACTTCTTCGACAACTTTCTTTTCAGAAACAAATTCAGTTTGTTGTGTAACTTCTTCTTTGAGATCTTTTTTCACTACTGTCATTTTTTTCTTAGGGTTAGGTTTTTTAAAACCTTTTGGTAATTTACCCGAAATAGCATAATCTACAAGGATTTCAGCATTATCAAAACTTATTGCACTGTTTGCTGCTTTTACATCAAAGCCTAACTCTTTAGCTTTTTCAATCAAATCTCCATTTGAGATCCCTGCTTCTTCTGCTATCTCTTGGATTTTAACTTTATCCATTCTTTATTAACTCCTTAATTTAAATGCGACTTCTCGCATGCCCTAATTCTTAAAATCAGATCTGCCAATAGCTTAGTAAAATATTTTTCATCTTGCTTAAAACGTTTTACTAAGCCCTTGACTTTTTTTTCATTTTGAGAACATGACATACAAAGATAAAAACTTCTGCCTGTTCCATCATGTGCTACAATATCATGACCCATCTGTTTTAACCGTAACAAAGTATTTTTAGGATGACGACTTCTGCAAGCGATACACATACGTATGGGCTGTATATTTTTCATGCGTATTATACCTAAAAAGAGATTAAGTGCAATGCCTAATATTTGGCAATAGCCCCATTATTGTCTAAAGAGAGAGTAAAAACTCTAAACTGCGGGAAACGTGCTTGTAGTGCCTGTGCCATCTTGGCTGCATCTTTTTCATAAACAAGATTAAAAAATGTTGAACCCGATCCTGACAATGTACTCATCAATGCACCATGTTTGAGTGCCAGTTTTTGTACATCAAAAAGTTCCGGTATCATTTTCATGCGTCTTGCCTGATGCAACTTGTCTTTAGAAGCTATACGCAACAAATCCCATGATTCTGACATAAATAGTGCTGTCATATAAGATGAACGAGAAAGAGAATAGACCGTCTCTTCTTTTTTATACATTTTAGGCAATACTGTACGAGATTTCGCTGTAGATATAGTACGATTTGGCACAACTACTACTGCTTTTAGATAATCAGGCAACCGTCTTTTTTTACTATAGACTCTATCTCCTTCTACACATGCGACATTAAATCCACCCATCACTGCTGGAGTAATATTGTCTGGATGATGTTCGTAACGCAGTGCCTGATTAAGAATTTCTCTTTTATTGTACTTTTTACCTGCTGCAATATATGCACCTGAAAGTGCCGCAACAATCACTGCTGAAGAAGAGCCCAAACCACGAGAAATAGGAATACGATTATGAAATTCGAATCTAAAATTATCCTCTCTTTCTGTGAGTCGCTTATATTTTTCATTAAAAATACTAAGGAAAAGAGAGTTTTTCTTTATTTTAGGATTATCACTTCCTTCACCATGTGTAGAAATACTTAAAAATTTAGAAGGCTTAATCGTTATTTCATTTCTCAAATCTACAGCAAGTCCCAAGGTGTCAAACCCTGGTCCTAAGTTAGCAGAAGTTGCGGGTACGCTTACAAACATTGTTTTATCCATTTTAGACAGCTGGCAGACTATACTCAGGGCTTGATTCTTCATCCAATTTTAGATCATGAATACTTTGAGGCAACACAAAGGGTGCATCAACTGGCTGTTCATATTTTTTTGTCATTATAGTCTCTTTTTCCTTGATAAAATAGAGATTGCCTATGGCTTTGATAGGTCGATTTCCATTTAAGGCAAAACCACTACAACCAAAACACGGAATGTTACGCGTAATTTCAATGGTTTTTAACATGATATAGGTAAGTTTTATCGCCATATAAGAACCAGGTCCTTTGGTATAAATAATTTTAGAAATATCATATTTTTTAAACATTTGCATCATAGTTGATAAAAGTATCTCAGATGCTTTTAAGTCACTCGAGTATGTTTCTATAAGTATTTCATCTTCATACACCCCTATAAGTAATGGGGATGAAATGGAGATAATAAGTAATGTGTATTGTTTAGGCGAATGATTTTGCAAATGCCCTGCTTTCTAAGGTTTCAACTGCTATTAACTCATAATTTTTACTCTCTGACAACAGTTTACTTGTCAATTGATAATTCAAATTATGCGATCCTGCAAAGGATGTATAGCTTCCTAAAATATTATATCCTGAAACCATCATATCTCCCATAGCATCAAGTATTTTATGTCTGGCAAATTCATTATCAAAGCGTAAGCCATCTGGATTTAACACTTTATAATCATCTAAACCTATAGCATTTTGCAAAGAAGCGCCCAATGCAAGATTTTGACTTTGCAGATACTGGATATCTTTGGCAAAACCAAATGTTCTTGCTCTAGCAATCTCTTCGATAAAATTATGTGTAGAAAACACAAAATGTTCCTTTTGTTCTCCAATAACGGGATGATCAAATTTGATCTTAAAATCAAAACTCGCATTTTCATCTGGACTTAGACGTACAAATTTATCACCTTCTTTAATTTCAACGACCTGTTTTACACGAAGTATTTTTTTAGGGGCATCAAGCTCCTGAATACCTGCTTCATCAAGAAGTAGACAAAACGAGATAGCAGAACCATCCATAATGGGTATCTCGTTTCCATCTACAATGATTCGCATATTGTCTATACCATACGCATATACTGCAGATAAAAAATGTTCAATTGTAGAAACAAACCCTTTTTCATTACCAATAACTGTAGCCATTCTCGTATCTATGACAGAAGAAGGAGATAAAGGAATACTCATTGCCAAATCTTCACGATAAAATACAATACCAGCATCTGCATCAAGTGGTTCTAAACGAAGTTTGATAGGTTCACCTTTATGAAGTCCGATTCCCACTACTTCAACAGCTTTTTGTATGGTTCTTTGCTGCATTATCTCCTCCTTTCATTAGATATGATTTTATATTTAAAAATATTATAGTCTATTTTTATTATTTTTGCAAGTATATCAAAATAGTGTGAAGTATTTGTGAAATATCGCTATTTTTCTAAAATAATTTTATCTGCCGCCTTAAATACATTATCGATATTGGTTTTAATCCATCCGTTGTCAAACCATTCTATAGGTCTCACTTCAGTTCCCTGTACCAATATTCCAAAATGCAGATGGTCACCCAATGCAAGCCCTGTTCTTCCTGTTTTGGCAATTATTTGACCTGCTTTAACCTCATCTCCAGTTTTTACAAGAAGTTCAGAACAGTGTCCATAAATTGTAAAAAGTCCTAATCCATGATCAATCATAGGCATATTCCCATATATACCATTTTCGTTAGCATAAACCACTTTTCCTGCATTCGAATTTCTAATGGGTGCCATTTTTGTACTTGCCAAGTCATACCCTACATGATATGATTTTGAAACTTCATTATCCTTAGTTTTATAATAATAGTGTCTTTCATCACCATAACTGGCTACACGTGCACCATTTTTAAGAGGATAAAACTTTTTCATTTCCCAATGTTGCAATACCTCTTTAGATACATGTTGGGACAATGTATGTATTTTCTCTTCATTTTTTAACCGCATTGTCTCATTGATGGCACGTAATTTGTCCAGTCTATCTGTAATATGTGAATACTCAGGATCACTTGATGCTAAGTCTGTAATTTTTCCATCTATAAACTTATCCCTTGCCTTAATCCATGAAACTTTATATTTATGATTTTTAAGATAAAAAGGTATATCTGTCACCCGCTTGTTTTTGGCTTTGTCTATTGCAATAATCTTAGCATTAAACGTACTTTTATTAAATGGCCAGGCTACCAATGTCGCATAATATCCCTTTTGTTTATATGGTTCAACCTGAAATCTTTTTCCATCCGCTTCAACATATAAATCATCTAAATTTTCATCGTTAGCCTGAAAAACAACCAATGCTGCTCCTCCTTGTGTAATACTATAGGAATTTGCAAGCACATTTACATTAGGACGTTTAGAATCTACGCTAATATGAATAGTTTTAACTGTTTTATTTCCCTGAAAAAAATTCCACAAACTACTATCTTTCACAGATACATTCAGTTGTAGCATATTTGCTTTGGGATTTAATATTTTACTTTTAGGATATGTAACCAGAAGTGTTTGTTTTTTTGTTGCTTTATCAAAATTGCCTTGACCAACAATTAAACTATTTTTACCATCACTTAATACCAATTCATAATGTTTTAAAGCTCTATTATCACTTAACTGGAGTTTTAGAGGATCTGTTCTATTCCAATAAATATTTTTTTCACTCTCAATTTGGGGGGGGATTCTTTCAAACTCAGGTGCAGTATATATATATCCTGTACCTATTAAAAGTATCAATAATAAGAGTACACTTGCTATTTTATTTCCGCCTTTTTTGGCACGTCTATTTTTCATCTATTAATCCTAATTCCTCTATTTTTTCTAAAATTATATCTATACTTTCTTGTAAAGTGTATTGTGTTAGCATAAAACCAGCAGCAACTTTATGTCCACCGCCACCCAATGCTAAAGCAACTTTAGAAACATCTGCTTTCTTACTGCGCATAGAAATACGAATACCCTCATCAAGTTCCATAGCAAACACTGCTATCTCAACCGTTACCAAAGATCTTGCATAATCAACAATACCTTCCATATCTGGAATGGTTGCCCCTGTAGCATCTATGTCTTCTTTATTCACTTTGAGTACCGCTATTTGTGCCTCATGCTTAAGCACCAAAGATGCCAAAGCTTTTTCTAAAATACGCAGTGAACTTAAAGATCTTCTTTGTGTAAAATATGAAGCTATTACATCTGGCTGTGCACCCAGATTTACCAATGCCTTTGCCACCCCAAAAACCTCTTCATTGACTGAAGCGGTGGTAAAATACCTCGTGTCTGAGAGTAATGCCGCATAAAAGCAAGTAGCCGCATCTGCATTCATTGTACATAACGCACCAAAAAGCAAAAATGCTACCTGAGACGAAGATGCATATGCAGGCAAAACGACATTGATGGTGCCATACTTTGTGTTACTTTGATGATGGTCAATATTTAAAATCTCTCGACCTTCCAAGTCAAATCCAAGCCTGTCTATACTGCCACAATCACAAGCAATAATTAAAGAGTTGTCATACTCCATCTTATGTTTTATTTTTTTAAAATTAGGTAAAAAATCCAAATATAAAGGCAAGGTTTTTGAAGCATTGACAATTTCAATTTTTTGATGTTTATTTGGTATAAATAATGCATATATACCTAAAGCTGTTCCTAAAGCATCTGTATCAGGATTAAGATGTGAAAGTATCGTGATAGAATCAGCATTATCTATCTGCTGTTTTACCTCTTTTAGAGGAAGTATGTCACTACGCATATATGCCTTTCATTTTGGCTGTTTAAAACTATACCCATCTTGCATTAACCACTTATTACTTCTATCACAATAACAATTATTTTTACTTCTCCACTCTCATGGACAGATCAATCCAATTTGCCTGATGTATCACCGAACCAGAGCTTATAGCATCTACCCCTGTAGCGGCTATAGCTTCAATCGTATCTAAAGTAACATTGCCAGAGGCTTCAAGCAAAATATGCGGATAGTATGCATCTCTATAGTGCACCACCTCTTTGGTCTGTTCCAGTGACATATTATCGCACATCACGATGTCTGCTCCCGCTTTCATAGCTTTTTTTGCCATCTCAAGGCTCTCGCACTCTATCTCTACTTTGGAGGTAAACGGTATCTTTAGGCGCACTTCTTGCATAAAAGTCTCTAAATCATCTATGGTTTGTAAATGTGTGTCTTTGAGCATCAAGCAGTCATCCAGTCCCATACGATGGTTAATTCCCCCACCACAACGTACAGCATACTTTTCAAACTCTCTAAGCAGTGGTCTTGTTTTTCTCGTATCCAAGAGTTTGACACCTGTCTTTTTGATGGCTTTGACATATTGTGCTGTGAGTGTCGCTATAGAAGAGGCATGCAGCACCATGTCTAAAATAGAACGCTCCAAAGAGAGAATCGTTTTGGAGTCTCCAGAGATAAAAAGCAGTTTTTCGCCCTTGCTAAATGCCTCACCATCATGCACATGCCACTCCAGCTGCAAGTCATACATCTTTGCAAAGGTATTGACATACTCTTGTCCTGCAAATACCCCATCACTTTTGGCAATGATATAAGCACGTATAGGCTTACTTGCAGAGATACGTGAAAACAAATCACCTCTGCCTATATCTTCAGCCACAAGCGCTTTTAAAAAGTTTTCTTTGAGCATCTATTCTCCATTCTTTTTTACTGGTAAATTACGGTTAAAGATTTCTAATACTTCTATACGTTCTTTCTCTTCATTCACTCTATATATAATTGTATAGCCTTTTACCGTTAAGTCTCTTATTCTAATATCATCATAGTAGTATGATTGTCTCGATTTATAAGGAAACGATTTTAAGGTAGAAAAATGTTCGATAACCTCTTTTTGAAAATCCAATGCAGCTGACACTTTATCACTGGCTATAGTAAAAAGTATCTCTTCAAACTGCCGAACAAACAGTTCAGACTGTTTAATCTGCATCATATTGTCTAAGCTTACCCTCTATTTCTGTCATCTTAGCAGAAAACTCATCTTCAGATAGTAACTTCATCGTGCTATTATCTATTGCATTTATAGTCTGGCTAATCTGCTTTTTACGTGTATCAAAATAGGCATCATATGCGATATTACTCTCTTCCACTATTTCCATATATTCTGAGTTTTCATTGACAAAAGAAGCCAATAACGCTTCATGTGATTCATCAACACGTATCAATTTCGTTGTCATGGCTTACTCCTTTTATACTTTATTTTATAGATTATAACATATACACTTATACATTACTACTTTATCGCCAACATACGTTCAAGTGCCATGTTGGCATACTTAATCACATCAGGTTGTACGACTATCTCGTTGATAGGTTTTCCATCTTCTATCGATTTGAGTGTGTTATACAAATCTTCCAATGTCGTTTCATTCATCGTAGGACACTCTGGCTTGGTAGATGAGAGTACATAGGTGTTGCCTTTTCGCATACGATTGACAAGGTTGTACTCTGTACCTATGGCTACTTTTTGTTCTGGGTCTAGGTCGTTGACATACTTGATGAGCTGTGAGGTAGAGCCTGAAAAGTCTGCTGCTTTGACAACTTCTGGGTCACACTCTGGGTGGACTGCAATCTTAATACCAGGGAATTTGTTACGGTAGAACTCTACATCATCTACAGTAAAGAGCTGGTGTACCGAACAAAAACCGTTAAAACAGATGATATCTGCCTCTTTGGGGTCACAGGCTTTTCCCTCTTTTTCTACACCTATTACACACGACTTCAGCCCCATCTGTATGGCAAAGTTTTGTCCCAAACATCTATCTGGCACAAAGAGTATTTTTTTGCCTGTCTCCAGTCCTTTTTGTATAATCTTAAAGGCATTGGATGAGGTACAGACATACCCACCCATCTCTCCTACTTTGGCTTTGACTGATGCATCAGAGTTGATGTAGGTAATAGGCAAGATATCCTCTCTGGCTATCCCGTGTTCGACCATATATTGCACAGACTCATCAAAGTATGAGCCATCCATCATACGAGCCATGGCACAGCAGGCGATTTTGGGCATAAGTACGCGTTTGTCTGGGTCTATCACCTTGACAGACTGTCCCATGAAGCCTACACCACAGAAAACAACCCACTTATTGTCATTGGCCTGACAGCGACGTGCCAACTCCAAAGAGTCTCCAGTAATATCTGCCATTTCAAAGACCTCATCACGCTGATAGTAGTGTGCGACCACTGTAACATCCAGCTCTTTTTTAAGTCTCTGTATCTCTTTTTTATAATCAATACTCATTGATGCCCCTTGGGTATAATTGTAGTTATTTTAGCTAAATTCGGCTAAAATTGCACTATAAACTAAAATTGTGGAGCCTTTATGGACTTATTTACCAACCAAAACTTTTTGCTTTATCTTGCTGTATATCTTATAGCCGGTATTCCCTTTGGCTATATACTTGCCAAACAATTTGCAGGAGTGGACATCAAAAAGGCCGGTTCAGGCAACATCGGGGCTACCAATGTACTTCGTGTGGTTAAAGAAAAAGACCCCAAACTTGCCAAAAAGTTAGGTGCTGCCACACTCTTTTTGGATGCTATAAAAGGTGCAGTGGTCATTTTCATAGCTAAAATGCTTGGTGCCCCAGAGGGTGTACTCTGGACTATTGCAGTGCTTGCAGTGGTGGGTCACTGTTTTTCAGCCTTTTTGTCTTTTGAAGGCGGCAAAGGTGTCGCTACAGGCTTTGGCGTACTTTTAGTAATGATGCCTATTCCTGCACTCATTGCGATTACTGTATGGCTAGGTGCAGCGAAGGGATTAAAAATCTCTTCGCTCTCCTCACTCACAGGACTGCTTGCTTTTATTATCGCTTCTTATGTAATGTACCCTGAAGTACCAGAAATTATCTCACATGCGCCTATTTGGATGATTGCACTCATCATTACCTATAAACATATTCCAAACATCATAAGACTCTTCAAAAAAGAAGAGGCAAGCGTATAACCCTATGACCATTCATATAGAAGCGCTCACCTTTGATGTGATTATCGGTTTACTTGATTTTGAACGGGACAAACCTCAACGTGTTATTGTAGATATAAGCGCCTCGTATGTTTATGAGAAAGATCATTTTATAGACTATGCAGATATGGTTTTACTCGTACAAAATGAACTCAAAGAAAAACGCTATACACTGCTTGAAGATGCACTTTTGGGACTAAAAAACACGCTTATACATACGTATCCCCAGATTGACTCTCTATTCATTAAAATCGCAAAACCCACTATCTTGGCAGAATGTTCTGTTGCACTCAGTGATACTTGGCACTTCTAAATAAAAAACAACAACTACAAGCATCATACCTATTCGATATTTCCATAAAAATCTGTTTAGATTAAAAAATTTTTCAGAAAACACTAAATTTATGCTATAATATTAAACAAATCTTAAAATAAGGGTCAGTTTATGCGAGTGTTACTTATTGAGAATGATGTAGAATTAAGCAAACTCCTTTCTGAAAAATTGCAGGCTTCAGAATACCAATGCGATATCGCTGAAAACCTTAGTGATGCTAAATATTATCTTGATATCCGTAACTATGACCTTGTTCTGCTTAGCTGGGAACAAAAAAGTTCAATCAATATCTCCCTAGTTAAAGATATTAAAAAAGCAGCACACAAAACCTCTGTGATTGTCCTTTCTGAAGACAGCCATAAAGAGAGTGAAATTGAAGCATTAAGATCTGGGGCAGATGATTTTATTAGAAAACCTTTGGATTATGAAATCTTACTTGTAAGGATTGAAGCCAAATTGCGTTTTGGTGCTTCAAATATCATCGAAATAGATGAGCTTATTATCAATCCGGAAGAAGAAAAAATTATCTATCAAGGTGAAGAGATTGAACTCAAAGGGAAACCTTTTGAAGTACTCACCCATCTTGCAATACACAAAGACCAAATCGTCTCAAAAGAGCAACTTCTTGATGCCATCTGGGAAGAGCCAGAACTCGTTACGCCCAATGTTATTGAAGTTGCCATCAATCAAATACGTCAAAAGATGGATAAACCTTTGGATATTTCAACAATTGAGACTGTCAGAAGACGTGGCTACCGATTTTGTTTTCCCAAAAAACTCACATAAATGTGTGAATTTGTAGGCTTTTATAGCCTCAATTTCTTCATATAATCTCCAAAATAATTTATTTTTTTTACTTTTAACTTAGGCATAAGCTATCTTGGGTTATAACTCGTATAAATAATTGAAAAGAAAGTAAAAAACATCTTTCAAAAGGGTAACAATGGCATTAGTAATTACTGACGAATGTATCGCATGTGACGCGTGTAGAGAAGAGTGCCCAAATGAGGCAATCGAAGAGAATGATCCAATCTATATTATTGACCCCGATATGTGTACAGAATGTGTTGGACATTTTGATGAGCCTCAGTGTATTGCTGTATGTCCTGTTGACTGTATCATCTCAGACCCAGACAATGTAGAAAATGTTGAAGAACTTATGTTTAAATACAACAAACTTCAAGAAGAACTAGACGCTTAACATGGCAAAACGAACTGCTATCATTGATATCGGTTCCAACTCAGCCAGACTTGTTATTTTTGAAAAAACGAGTCGCTATGGCTTTCATCTTATCTGTGAACAAAAATCAAAAGTACGCATCGGTGAGGGAGCTTATGAAAAAGATGGCTATCTTCAGCCTATTGGTATAAAACGTGCCTTTTTAACCCTCAAATCTTTCCTCTATACTATCGACAAGTACCAAGCACACAAAACACTCTGTGTCGCTACTTCAGCTATACGTGATGCCCCAAATGGCAAAATTTTTACTGCATGGATTAAAAAAGAATTGGGACTTTCTATTAAAATCATAGATGGCAAACAAGAGGCTATTTATGGTGCTATTGCAGCGAACAATCTGCTACCTGTTTCTAATGCAGTGAGTATCGATATTGGGGGCGGTTCATCCGACATTGCGCTTATCAAAGAGGGGAAAATTATTGACAGTTATTCACTTGATATCGGAACAGTAAGAATCAAAGAACTCTTCTTCGACAAAGCCCTCTCGTCCATGAAAATACATGAAAAAGCAAGAGCCTACATACAAACAGAACTCCATAAACTTCCTTTGCACTTTAAAAGTAACCTCGCCATTGGTATAGGCGGTACTGCAAGAACCCTTTCAAAGGGTATCATGAAGCGTTCAAACTATCCATTAGACAAGTTACATGCATTTACCTATGCTATTGAAGAACATCATGACTACTTAGATGCTATACCACTCTCAAGTGCAAAAAATCTTAAACGCTTTGGACTAAAGAAAAATCGTTATGATACCATTAGAGAAGGTACACTCATTTTTAATGAGATACTGCATTATATCGAAGCGAAACAAGTGATTTCATCTGCTGTAGGGGTAAGAGAAGGTGTATTTTTAGAGCAACTTCTGCGCGATGAAAAATATCGTTTTCCTAAAACAGTAAATCCCAGTGTACATTCTATTTTAGACCGTTTTAAGCCTTTAGTGACTATAGAGAAAAAACGTAAAGCAAAACTCAAAATTGCCTCATCGCTATACAGAGTACTACAAAATCAAATACAAGACAATATGGCTTATGAACAAGAACTCTTCTATGCACTGAAGCTCTCAACTATAGGAAAAACGCTTACCATTTATAAAGCACATCAACATGGTTTTTATATCGCTATGCAAGAGTTAAATTATGGTTTTACACATAAAGAGATTGTACTTATTGCTTTACTTTTACGTATGCATGGGAAAGCACTTATTCACAAAGAACTTTTTGAAAAATATAAATCTTTGCTACCCAAAAAACAAGAGATCAGATGGTTAAGTTTTATTTATACACTCACTGTTTTTCTTCATGAGGCATCCAATTCCGCCACAATTCACTTTACATTTGAAAACCAAACCCTATATATTTATTCAGATAAACCTTTATATCTTGCAAAAGAGAAAATAAAATCTTTAGAAAAACCTATGGCGTTTGCTATTATAGTAGAAGATGAAAGTAAATTACCAAAGCATAAAGTATTGGGTATATAGAGGTAGATAAGATTATCTACCTAAAAAGGGACTTAAAACTTTGTTCCCATAGAAAACTCAAAGGTTGATGTTCTGTCACCAGGTTTATTATCTAGTGCTTTGGCAAAGACCAGATTGATTGGACCAAATCCTGATTGCCATTCTATCACAGCACCTACAGAAGAACGTTTAATCTCTGAAAACTTATCTTCTCCAATCATACCAAAATCATAAAATGCTGCCAATCTCATTTTCGCTGCTTCAGAAAGCGGTATAGATGCTTCAATGCTGGTAGAGAAACGTTTTTTACCTCCAGAAACAAGTCCATTGATCCCTGGCGATAAAGAGTATGGTTGATACCCTCTAACACTACCTATCCCACCCATAAAGAGTTTTTCTGCAACAGGAATTTTTTCATCACTGTTACCGTCTATACTTGCTGCCCTAGCTTTAAATCGTAAAATAAGATCATAATCAATCCAGTCTTCAACACCATAATACAAACCAAATCTTCCTGTTGTTTTAACATACTTACCATACCCTCCAGGGAAAGCAGTAACATCTGCCCCGGTTAAAGAGCCGTCCAAACTTGCAAATTCCATACTAAGCGCTGCAACCATCCCCTCTCTTGGGATGTAAAAATCGTCCGTATTGTCAAATGAAATATTTGCAAAGATGGATGTTTTTTTGTATTTGTCTCCATAAAAAAGATCAATAACATCCTGAGTAATAGCTGTATTGGTTTGCAAAGATGAACCACTTGCACTAAAGTTGTTATCATTACTTTCTGATTGATTATTAATGTACCCTACACCAAGAGATGCATGAAAATATCTAAAAAATTCTCTTCCTAAAGTAAGCGTACCACCAAACTGATCTTGTGTAAAGTTAGTATATTCATATTTTTTTTTGTAAATGGAAAACCCAAGGCTGTATTGACTGTCCCAAAGTTTTGGGTTGGTAAAAGACAAATTGTAGTTGGTTGAAACTTTTGAAACATCAAACCCTAAACTTCCCGTAATCCCTGAACCTAAAAAGTTTTTATCTGATACCGAAGCATTAAGCATAAGCCCTTCAAAAGAACCATAACCACCACCTGCAGAGATAGTTCCTGTAGCTGCTTCTTTTACATTAACAAGTAAATTTATTTTATCAGCTGAGACCCTTTGAGATTGAATATCTACACTCTCAAAAAATCCTGTTCTACCTAATGCACTTTTAGAATCTTTCAAATCTCTTGCATTAAACTTGTCACCAGGTGCCAAATATAAATATCTGCGAATAACTCTGTCTTTGGTAGTATGGTTGCCAGAAATGAGAACATCATTGATAGTCACTTCATCACCAGCTTGAAGTACATACTGGATATTTACGGTATGTGCTTCTGGATTTTTATGTATTTGAGGAGCAACATGTGCATACGCATATCCTAAATTTCCAACAGCCTCTTTTAGCTCTTTCATATCTTTACGCATTCGCTTAATATTAAAAATTTTGCCTTTTTTAAGATTTAGTGTACTTAAAAGATCTTTTGTATGAAGCCCTTTTATATTTTGAGCAATACTTACATCCCCTACTCTATACTGATCTCCTTCGGAAACTTGATAATCAACCTCTGCATCATAAGCACCAAAATCCACACGCATCAATGGCTTACTCACATATGCATCCAAATATCCGTGTTTCATATAAACATCTTTTACCCGTAATGCATCATATTCGAGTTGATCTATGTTTGCTATGCCATCATTTAAAAAAGGCATCCATCCCATGAAGTCTTCTTCCTTGTTTGCAAGGTTAAATTCAAGATCGCCTTTGCTTAATTTGGATGCACCAACAAAATTCATTTTTTTAATTCTTATTTTTTCACCCTTGTTGACATCAAAAGTTAGAGCTACACTACTGTCACCTACAGGTTGTGTACTTAAGTCTACAACTGTATCGTAGTAGCCTTTTGCTTCCAAATTTGATATGATGGCTTTTTTAGCTTTTTGAGCCTTTCTGCTATCATAAAGGTCACCTTTTTTCAGACCAATACTTTTTAAAAGTTTTTCATTATCATCATCTGTACCATAACCTTTAATTTTTATATTGGCAATGGCTACTTTTTCTTTAAAATGATAAATGAGTGTACTCCCTTGCTTATCTACCCAGACGTCTTTAAAGTATCCTTGTGAAAAAAAGTTCTTAATAGATGCATTAATCTTCGCTGCATCCATTGTATCCCCCACGTGAATATCTGCGATCTCTTGTGCAATAGAAGGTGAAAGATGAGAAAGCCCTTCAAATTTAATCTGCGTTATTTTTTGCGCCAATAGAAATGCACCTAACATCATCCAAATAAATACTGTTTTTTTTATCATTAGATTCAACCTTGTATATTTTGCTATCATTTTATCTTTTTTACTCTAAAAGGTGCATAATAATGCTATAATCCCTGCAACATTTTATGCCAAAAGGATAAGAATGGATATACAAAATATCGGCTTTGTTGGTCTTGGTCTTATGGGTGGGTCACTAAGCATTGCGCTTAAAGAACTGAACAAATCTTATCATTTTATAGGACTGGATCACAACGAAGTACATGCACAAAAAGCACTTGAATTGGGTCTTGTGGATGAGGTTGTTCACAATATAGATTCATTATGCCACTGTGATGTCATCTTTCTTTCTGTACCTGTTGATGGGATTATCTCCATTGCACAACAGATAAAACCACTCAAGGAGACTTGTACAGTCATTGATTTAGGTAGTGCCAAAGCAAAAATTTCAAACAGCATTCCTTCTACCATTCGTAGTCATTTTGTAACTGCACATCCCTTGACAGGTACAGAAAAGTTTGGACCAACTGCTGCCATTTCCAACCTGTACAAAGATAGAGTTGTCGTCCTTTGTGACATAGAAAAAAGTGGCAAACATCAACAAAAAGTCGCAAAGACACTTTTTCAAAATATTGGTATGAAACTAGTTTATATGGATGCCCAAGAACATGACAGACATGCTGCTTTCATCTCTCATATGCCCCATGCTCTCTCTTTTTCCCTTGCCAATTCAGTGATGAAACAAGAAGCACGTAACAGTATCGTTGCACTGGCTGGTGGTGGCTTTAAAGATATGAGTCGTATCGCAAAATCTTCTCCAAAGATGTGGGAAGATATTTTTAGGCAAAACAAGTCCAATGTACTAGAAGCTATCAATGCCTTTCAGTCTGAACTGAAAAAATGTCAAAAAATGGTAGAAAATGAAGAGTGGGACAAACTCAATACATGGATGACCCAAGCCAATAAACTCCATGATATTTTGTAATTCGTAGGGGTCAATTCCATATTGACCTTATGTGATTGAGAGTAGATATAAAATCTGCCCTTACAGTCTATATCTAAATGTTACTATCACCTCTGCTTCTTTATTGATACTTTTAAGGATGGCATTTTTAAGTCTATTTTTTTCAACTGTACTCAATATCCCTGTACTGATAACTTCACAACGAATTTCATCTTTCTTTTTGCGATGCATGAGCTCAATATGGGTAAGTTTTACATCATGTTTACCTACATTAAATGTTAAATTAGCAAGGGTTTTTTGAATCTTTACATCTTCTTTCATTTTTTCAAAAGAACTATAAAGCGGTATTGATACCAATGCAACAATAATCAACCATGTTAATATCCCTTTTTTTGCAAGGTGCAATGGTGAAAACCCCAATATGGCAAAAATAAATGCGGCAGAAAGTACTATCCCCACAAGGTTTGTCATAAACAACAAAAATGCATTCAAAAATATCGACCAATCAGCCCAACCTAACCCAATACCAGCTACTGCAATAGGTGGAACTAAAGCTACAGCAATCGCCACACCGGCAAGTGAACCCAATATCTTTTCATTTGACTTTGCATATGCAGCTGCCGCACCAGAGACTATTGCTACAAACAGATCTAATATTGTAGGACTGAGTCTTCCTGACATCTCTGAAGTAAGTCTCTCTATAGGCGTAAACAGTGCAATCAGTCCAGCTGTTGCCAATACGGTTAGTACCCCTATAGCTATCGTTTTTATACCATTAATTTGTAAAGCTTCATCTTGACGCAATACTCCCATACTCAAACTTACTATAGGCTGCATAAGTGGTGCGAGAAGCATCGCACCGATAATCACGGAAGAAGAGTTAATAAACAAACCAAAAGTGGCTATCATTGTCGCCAAGATTAGCAGTATCATAAAGGTTGAGCTCAATTTACTCTCTTCCCTAAGATTTGTAAAAAGAGATGCATACTGTGCCTTACTCGCATGTGAAAAGAGTGGAATTGCTGTGCTAAGATAAGTGATACTCTCTTCATCAGAAGGAAGGTGATCTACTTTTATACTATCTTTTACATTGGTTTGGGTACTCTGTTTTTCCCAAAAAGCTTTTCCTACATTCAATGCTAAGGCTTTCTCTTTAACCTCCAGCTCTATAGGAATTATCTGCCTTTGGGTTGAATCTATAAGAACATCCATTTGTCCTTTTGGCTCTATAATTAGCTTGGAACTTCGCATATAACCTACAGATTTGGGTAAAGTATGTGGCGTAAGATGAGATACCAAGGATTTAAACAGATACCCCATATATTGCATAATAGATGTAGGAGAAAGTATGATTATAGAAAGTTTACCATCGTTTGCACTCAGTTGTGACGCGATAAGTTTTGAAGCAAAAGTGTTATTATTGTATTCTATACCCACCACACCTACAGCTGAAAGTTTTATTTCATTTTCTTTGGCATCTGTTATTTTTATCTGTGTATGTTTCAATCCCTTCACACGCTTAATGGTTCTCCAAAATATTTTTATTCTGTCAATATAACTTTTACCATTCAGTATAGAATCAAACCTATCAAGTGGAGGGGCATCTCCAATGACGACCTCTTGTAATACGATTTCACCATTACAATATAATAAATCAATTTTTTTTTCACTGGGTATGAGTGCCTGTTTTATCGCCTCTTCTGTTTTACTGCTCAAGGCAAAAGTCTTGATAAGTTCTTTCTGTTCAGATGTAGGAACAATACCCAGAGGTATCCCATTTTGATGGGCTATTCCCATGATAAGTTTAAGTTCATACAAACATCCTGTAGCTATAAGATGTGTTACATCAGCTACGTGTAGGTCTTCTAATTTGGAAAAAGGAAGATAAGTTATCGTTTTATCTTCCAAAAAACTTTTACAATTTTCAACAAATTCTTGTTTGTCATCTGCATATATATAATAAATCATATAGCTATTATACTCAGTCTATCTAAACATTATTTTTGTTTTTTATATTTTTTAAATCTATATCCTGCTATACATGAAAATAATGCTACAACATATTTCCGTTTTGATCTTTTGCATTGAGTTGTAATCCATCAGGTCCGTCAGATACCGGAGGAATCCATTTACCAATACATGCTCTATCTTTTAAACATGGATCTGTAAGTGTTTTTAAAAATGCCACAATATCTTGTATCTGTTCATCTGTTGCATGCATACTTTGATGTTTATTAATCCCTATCGCACGATTTGAATGTAATTGTGCTAAAGCTTTTACTGTATTCTCTTGAGTATGGTCTGTTTTTACATTAGTATCAAGAAGTGAAACATCATACTCTTCAATAGCTTGTTCAGGATTGATCATATGTCGTACAACGGCTTCAAGTGTAGTATATGCACCATCATGCCCCCATGGACCAGTCATTTCTACATTGAGAAGTGTTGGTGTTCTAAAGGCATATTTTTGTGTCAATTCATGTGTAACGTTATAGCGACCCAAATCATCATCATTGTTATTTTTCCCAAATCCTACTTGAGGAACAGCCATCACGTGAAAATTCTCATCTGAAAAGAAGTCTCCACTATGACAAGAAACACAATTCATACCGCCATCAGCATAAGAGCTATAAAAAAGTTTTGCACCACGTTTTGCTGACTCTGAAATAGCATTGATATCTCCCTTAATATAGTCAAACCATGAATTTTTAACAAAAACCTGAGAGTTTTCATAGGCACCTATAGCATCTACAATATTGGAGAAATTAACAGAAGATGGACCATAAACAGCATCAAATTCATCTTGCCATGTATTTGCAATATAATCTACTGCACTGGAATCATTCAATCGTTGCGCTAAATGTGTTCTTGCCTGAGTACGGTTATGATCTTTTTCAAAATCACCTCGCATCTCTTCACGTGATGTAACTGGAAATCTCGCTTGTGCTACAGCAAGTGATTTTCCAGCATTTACATCCACAACACCTATTGGTGTATCTGGAGTACGAATCCCAATAATTTTTCCATCTTTAGCAACACTCTCTACACGTCCATCCCAAAAAACAGAACGTTTCCATAAACCAACATTGTATGTAGAGGGTGCATTCCTTGGTACAGTAGCCATTGCATTATCTACTGTTTTAGAACGTCCCTTTCCTAAAATATCAGGATCATCAGAAAATACACCAATAGGCAATGACAGTCTGTCTCCTCCACCAAGCATCGGATGATGACAAGTTACACAAGCTGAATCTTTCATGCCACCAAGTGACTTCGTAAAAAAGAGTTTCATGCCCAATTGAGATTTATTATCATCAATAGAAGGTAATTTTTTAGACCCTACAGGGTCACCTTTAAGATTGTTTGTATGAATAAGTTTGAATAATGTTTTGTCTGCTTGATTTACATATCCTTTATGCGAAACAGACTCACCACATCCAGACAATGACCATAATAGTCCTGCCCATAAACAAATGCTGCTTTTTTTCATTCAATTTCCTTTAATTAATAATCTTTAAGCAAAAGGATTATACATAAAAAATGTCACAAATTTGTCAAAACAATCTCCCCAATTATATTTTATCTAAAACGTTCTACCATCTCTTTGAGTTTTTTCTTATCTATCTCCACCGATTTATCGCCATTTTTCTTCGCATAAAGTTTGCGTACCATCTCTTCTATTGCTTTGTCTTCACTCATGTGACTATAGAGAATTTTCAAGGCATCTGATTCTTTATAGCTTGGTGCTTGCACTTTCCATATTTTTGGTAAAAACTGTAACAGATACATAATAAACATACCCAACACAAATGCTAAAACCAACATCCATCCATTGACTGACTTTACTTTTATCGTTTTTTCAACAATATTTGTTTTTACTTTTGGCTGTACAACTTGTGAAGAAGTTTGTACAGGCATTACCATTGCCTTTTTACCCTCAATATGTATGGTGTAAGCAGGTATTTCTAAATTTTTAGTTTTGTTGGTATCGGGGTTATAGACACTTATGGTACGTGCAGGAATCACAAAATCATCTGCCCCTATAAATGCAAAACTTTTACTATAACTACTCAGCAATGTTGTACCATCTACATGACTCTTTACTTTTGCTTCATCTGAATATACCGTGACATTATCAATGTCGTATTTAGGAAATTCAAAATCTTCTACACTTCCTTTGCCTTGTATGTTGATAGTCAAATTGACTGGTTTATTTGCTTCCACACTTTGCTTGTCAAGCTTAGCTTCAATATGAAAATCCCCTATAAGATCAGCATCAGTATCTACCGCTTTAACCTCAATCTTTAAATTGTTGGTAACAATCTCTTGCCAACGTGTAGCAGGTCTTCCAAAAATATCTTGTCTGCTCCAATCTGCCTGTCCAAGCTTAACGCTTGCTCCTTCTATGCTAAAGTTACCTTCCTTTTTAGGAGTAACGATATAGCGCATTTCGACAATGATATTACCATCATGTTCATATTTTTTTTGCCCTCCTACTTCTTTTATGAAAAAATTGGGTGAACTAGGTGCCACATAAT
>JALSSQ010000031.1 GCA_026984165.1 Sulfurovum sp. | reverse complement strand
GATTGTGGAAAATAAATATTAGTTATTTTGATTTTTTCGGTATTGGTGTAAGTTTTGGTGTAAACCCTGACGGAAGAGCTTTCTTTGATTTGAAAGTAGGTATCGGATTTGGAACTGGATTTAGTTATACACCTGATGGGAAAAGCCCCAATTACAGAGAAGATGGTTGTTACGGTTCTGGTGGTGGAGGATATGCAAGGGCTGGTGCCAATTTGGGTCCACTATCTCTTGATTATGGTGGTTCAGGTGGAGCTTCAAGTGGTGCAAACTCTATAGGAAGTTCGATATATAATAGTCAGCAAGGTGGACTAAATTTTGGTAGAAGTTTAGGAATTGGTGGATCAATTAGTGCTGGAGCAGAAGGAATAGTAGTATGGTAAAAAATTGGAAAAAAATTCGTATTGTATTGCTTATAATTTTAGTAATAATACAATGGTTTACATATATTTTGGAATTGCAAACTCTGTCTGAGCCACAAATTAATATTGATAACATAATCTCTATAAGTATTTATGTGTTCATTGGCATATCATTATTAATTATAATTTCAACAATCTATATAGGTGATTCAAGCAAAAGATATAAAATTGATTGGAATGAAACAATTTTTACTCTTTCAAATCCTATACAATTTTTTAATTATACAGGTTGGGTATTAGCCACCTCTATTATGCTTCCTGTTTTACATAGTTATATTGTAGATTCACAATATTTGGTTGATAATATTTTTATATTAAGTTTTAGTATTTCAATTATATTAAGTACACATTTTACCACTTTCTTATTTAAAAAGTTTTACACGGAGGGATAGGGGTCTATCATTGTTTTGTAATATAGGGGTCAGTTACCACCTTAAAACACCCTGTAAAACATAACAATAATACCAGTTTTTACTAAAATATTTTAAGTATCTATTCTGATTGAAGCATAGGTGCCAGGTGATAACGATAACTCTATCCTTCTCCCCTCAGCCAAAACACGCTAAAATGACTCATGTCACATAACCCAAGATTTACACTAGATTCTAGCATCAAAAATATTTACACCCTCACAAGAGACCCACAAAACGCCTACGTCACAAACCTCACCGACGGTACACTCACACAAAGTAGAAGCTACAACAGCTTTGAGGAAGTGATAGGATCTGTTATAGGTGCAAGTGAACGTTCACAGTCGTATGATATTATTTACAATAGGGATTTTTAGTGGACTTTTACGAAAGCCTTCTTTTAAAATCTTCATAACCAAACTCACGAAGTATCTCTATGGAACCATCTTCCTTTTCTATGGCAATAGAGGGAAGCTTTATGCCATTAAAGGTGGTGGCTTTGACCATGGTGTAGTGCATTTGGTCTTGAAACACTACTTTATCTCCTACTTTCAATGGTGCATCAAAACTGTAGTCTCCCATAATGTCGCCTGCAAGGCAGGTATTGCCTGCTAGACGGTAAGTATGGGCTTTTACCCCTGCGCTATCTGCACCTACTACTTCTGCACGATAAGGCATGATGATGGTATCTGGCATATGTGCTTCAGCTGAACTGTCAAGGATAGCAATATCTATACCATTATGTACGATGTCCAGTACTGTCGTCACAAGAGTACCTGTCTCCCATCCTATAGCTTCTCCTGGTTCCAGATAGACTTCTACATCATATTTGGCTTTAAAGTCTTTGATAAGTCTAATGAGTGTATCGACATCATAGCCTTGGCGGGTTATATGGTGTCCTCCACCGAAGTTTATCCATTTCATTTGAGCAATGTATTTTCCAAATTTTTCCTCAAAATGTTTCAGGACATTTTTCAAGGCATCTGCACTTTGTTCACAGAGTGCATGAAAATGGAGCCCTTCACAGTCAGATAAAATAGTTTCATCAAAATTGCTGAGCGTTGTTCCTAGACGAGAATGGAGTCCACATGGATTATATATCTCCTTGGGTGCTTGGGAGTATTCTGGATTAATTCTAAGTCCCAGTGAAAGTTTAGGATTTGTCATTTTTGCTTTTTGTGCAAAATGCTTAAATTGTACAGGCGAATTGAAGACCAAATGGTGAGAAATGGTTGCTATTTTTTCAATCTCTTCCGCTTTAAAAGCAGGGGAATAGGTATGTACCTCTTTACCAAAAGTCTCATGCGCCAACTGTGCCTCATGTAAACCAGAAGCACAACATCCATCTAAATAAGGGCGAATGGTAGGAAAACTTTTCCATAGTGCATAGCCTTTAAGTGCAAGTAATATTTTAGCATTACTTTGCTTCTTAATGTGTTCAATAATTCTAAGATTATCAATGAGTTTTTGCTCTTCGAGTACCCAACAAGGTGAAGGTAAGGAGCTGTCGGTTATTATATTCATAGTGAAAGTATAACAAATTTATGGAGATACCTGTATGAGTGAAACATCAACAAAAACACGAAGACCTAGTTTACGCTTTAATGAAAAAGAGATTAAATTGGCATTAAAAATGATGGAGAAAATGGAAAAACCTATTGAATTAATGTATTACTTAATGGAACGTGAAGATGAAAAGCCATTTGTGATTATTTTACTTTCTGCAAAAGAGATAGAATTAGCTTCTTTAATTAGAACAGAAAAAAGAGATACAGATTTACTTTTTAATATTGATGAAAATCAAAATCTTTTTGCTCTTATTTGCCAAGAGACAAAAGTGGATGGTGGATATAGGTTTGCAGAAAGATTATTACGTACAGTAGTTTTAGATAATGGACATTCTGTTTATTGTACAGAAATGGAAATACGTTCTACAAAATATGATATAAAAGAGGTCATCTTTAAAGCAATTGAAAATTATATTTCTGCAAAAAAAGAGAACGAAATTGTTTTTCGTTCTCTGCATTAAAAAAGGCTGCTATTAGTATGCTTTAAGTCATATTAAGGTAGAATCGCGTCCAAATAATAGCTACGCAAGACGTAACTAAATACATTTAAGGATAATGCATCATGAAAAGAACATACCAACCACACAGTACACCAAGAAAAAGAACACACGGATTTAGAACAAGAATGAAAACTAAAAATGGTAGAAAAGTTATTTCTGCTAGACGTGCAAAAGGTAGAAAAAGACTAGCAGTATAAGTTTTAAAGGTTACTACTATTAGCAAAATTAAACATTTTACTAGACTTAGAACCACAAAAGAATTTAATGGGGTTTATAAAAACTCCAGTCAAACATGGCACACTCCTTACTTTGTTCTTTTTTATAAAAATGACAATCAAGGAAAAGTAGGTTTTGTTGCCTCTAAAAAAATTGGAAATGCAGTACAGAGAAATAGAGCAAAACGTTTACTTAGAGCACACTTCATTGAAAATATAGACTTAGTTGCTTTTGGGTCTTTTGTTTTGGTTGCTAAACCAAACATTTTGCATCATACCTATTTAGAAACCAAGAAATCGTATCTTCATGCACTAAAAAAGTGCTCTGCATTAACATAAAATATATTATACTGTTACACTATCAATAGTAAAGGCAACGCTTTGGAACAACAAGATTTAAACAAACGACTACTTATCGCACTTGTGCTTTCATTTTTGGTATTTATTGGTTATGGATATTTTTTCCCAGCAATGACACCTAAAAACAATACAAATGAAACAGCATCTACTACACATCAAACACCTCCGATGCAAAAAGTTACACACAAACCATCACCCACATCAACAGGAGATGCTCATCCAACTGCAGATGTTGCTTCTGCACATAGTTTGGGCAAAATATTGGCAATCATAAAATCTGATAATTTTACGATTACTGTAGATGAATATGGACGTATTGCACAAGCAGAACTTTTGGAAAAAAAATATAAAAACAATGAAGGTAAAACACTTAAACTATATAATACAACACCTGAAAGTAAAAGATTTGTTAAACCATTGGAGGTAAGATTTAGTGATGTTAAACTCAATGAAGAAGCATTTAATACCCCCTATATAAATGAGGGCAATGACATAATTAATCTATCTGGAGGAGCACAAAGTATTACTTTGGTTCAAAAACTTTCTACACTCACCCTCACAAAAAAGATAACTTTTAAACCAACTGGGGAATATAGTGTGGATATTGAAAGTTCAAAGCCTGTGCAGTTTTTTATAACCCCGGGGCATAGACCTGTAGCAGACAATTCACGTTATATGTTGGTTCGTGGAGCACTGATAAAAGGTGTAGATAATATTATTACAACAATAGAAGATGCAGATGCACATGGAGATGAAAAATTTCCACATGCCAAGATAGCATCAGCATTTGATCGTTATGTTGCATCGATGTTTTTTGATTTTAATAAAGGTTTAAATGTCTCCATTCTAAAGGAGTTTAATGGAGATCCACTTATTTTTGTTCAAGGGGACACCACTTTACATCTCAATGCATATATTGGTGCTAAAAACTATGATATACTTAAAAGTATTAATCCTGAATTAACTGATGCTATAGAATTTGGGTTCTTTTCATTTTTATCTAAACCTTTTTATAAAGTGCTTTTATGGATTCATTCTCATGTAGGTAACTGGGGATGGGCAATTATATTTTTTACGTTACTTGTGAAACTTATTTTATTTCCTCTTTCCTATAAAGGAATGATGTCTATGCAAAAATTGAAAGACTTGGCACCCAAAATGAAAGATATTAGAGAAAAATATAAAAATGACCCTGCAAAAATGAATGCAAAAATGATGGAAATGTATAGAAAACATGGTGCCAACCCAATGGGTGGATGTTTACCTATGATTCTTCAAATTCCTGTCTTTTTTGCATTGTATCGTGTACTTTTAAATGCAGTTGAACTTGAAGGTGCACCTTGGATTTTATGGATTGATAACCTTGCACAGATGGATCCCTATTTTATACTACCTATCTTGATGGGTGCATCTATGTGGTTCCAACAACGTATTACCCCTTCTAACTTTACTGATCCAATGCAAGAAAAAATCTTTAAGTTTTTCCCTGTAATTATGACAGTATTTTTTATCTACTTTCCGTCA
>JALSSQ010000030.1 GCA_026984165.1 Sulfurovum sp. | reverse complement strand
ACCTATCGCTACAACCAAATCTTTTGGTTTTGAGCCATACTCTCTCTCCATTGCCTTTATCGTTTTGGTGAGTACTTTATCTGCACTACCCTTCCAGCCGGCATGTACTGCCCCTATGATGTTTTTGATAGGGTCAAAAAGAAGTATAGGCACACAGTCTGCCGTCAGTATAGTTAGCACAACGCCTCTCCTGTCTGTTATAACAGCATCTGCTTCCACGGCATTCTCTATATCTTTCCACCCTTTGCTCTCTGTCTCATTGCAGATATGGACCATACTGCTGTGGACCTGTCTAAGGGAGCAGTAGATATTGTCTTCCCCAAAAAACTCCTCCACAATGCCTCTGTTGGATATAATACTATCGATATCTTCACCGGTATGAAGAGCCAAAGAAAATCCGCAACTATATCCCATCTCTTTTTGTGTAACTATGTGTTTTATATATGGATATCTACTTAAAAGTTCAAATTTCATTTAGGCTGCCATTTGTTGTTTGTCGATATAATACCAAAAAGATATCAAAAAGAGTGAATTATAATATGAATATAGATTGGAAAGAGGTTTCAGAGTATTTTCGCAGACTGCCTGCAAAATTCAATTATCTAATTTTGATCCAGGTTGTTCCTTTATTGATACTTTCATCCATACTTATCAAAGAGATGAACCCCGTACTTTTTCATAAACAGATGCTTTACTACCTTTTGGGTGCGATTACCATCACCGTTTCAGCTTTTATACCATGGAAAAAAATCCTGTGGTGGTTCGCTCCGGTAAGTTATTTTTTTAATAATATACTGCTTATATATGTATTGCTGTTTGGGCACAAAATCCTGGGAGCAAGACGCTGGATAGCTCTACCCGGAGGTTTCACCATGCAGCCGTCAGAATTTATCAAAATAAGTGTTGTGCTGATGCTCGCTTATATGATCACAAGAGATCCTCCGCCAATGGGAGGATATGGTTTTAAAAGCTTTGCCAAACTCTCTCTTGTAATTATTGTTCCTTTCATTTTGATAGCAAAAGAGCCTGATCTTGGGACGGCTCTCGTGTTGCTAATGACAGGCTATGGAATACTGTTTCTTAACAAATTCAAACCCATTGTATGGATAGTGTTCTTTGCAAGTGCACTGATCATAGGCGTGCTTGGATACAAATATGCTATGCATGATTATCAGAAAAAAAGAATTCACGACTTTATCAACAAGCCGAGCTACCATGTCAGGCAGGCTCTTATAGCTATCGGTTCTGGCGGATTAAAGGGAAAACCGAAAGATCAGGCTACCCAGACACAATTAAAATTTTTGCCTATCTCTACCAGCGACTTTATATTTGCCTATCTTGGTGAAAGGTTTGGCTTTACCGGCATTATTTTTGTTATATTTCTGTATATACTGCTCATCATTCATTTGCTTAGAATTTCCAAAATATTCAGTGATGACTACCTCATCACCTCTGTAGCTGCCGGTCTTGGGTTTCTCATATTCATCTATACCAGTGTGAATATATATATGATTATTGGTTTGGCGCCTGTTGTCGGAGTGCCGCTGCCAATGTTTAGTCATGGGGGCACATCCTTTATAATTTTTGCACTATTTTTTGGAATTTTAATAAATTTAATTGCAGTTAAAACTTATAGAAGATATAATGCCGACTCTAAACTAACACCATTGGAGAGAGAGCCTCTCAGACGAACTATAAATGATTATGTTCGACGCAAAAGAGAGAGAAACTCTGATACTATTTTATAACGGGTCTTTAGCTCAGCTGGTTAGAGCACTCGGCTCATAACCGAGTGGTCCGGGGTTCGAGTCCCCGAGGACCCACCACCTTTTATCCCACTCAAAAATACTCTTCGGATATCTTAAAATATTGAGACCAAACCTATACATACATGCTATAATTTCAATAGATAGTCGTATAATTAGAGTTAAAGTAAGATTTCGGGTTGCTAAAAACCTAAGCAAACCTCGGTATTATCGAGTGAAAAAAGGAATATTTTACAAATGGCTTGTAAAAAAGATGCCCTTATTGTAAAAATAGCACGGTAAAGAAGAATGGTAAACGAAAAGGAATTCAGCGATATATTTGCACCAACTGCGGTAAAACTTTTTCCTCAAGTAGACGACCAGATAGACTCCAAGAAGCTATCTTCCAGGACTATTTTAACCACAGATATACGCTATCTCAATTGAGCGAAAAATACAGTCATTCCCGTCAATGGATTCAAGAGAAGGTTCATACCTTTTCTCCTGATATTGCCCACAGAGAGTCCCGCAGTGTTACAGCAGTAATCGATGCCACTTTTTTCGGTAGACGCTCCAATAAATTTGGATTGATCGTTGCAAAAGATGTTAAACATAAAGACCCCATAGCCTACAACTTCATCGAGACCGAGACCAAAGAAATCTATCGTGATCTGATACAACAAATAGAGACTAAGGGACATAAACTTCAAGCCGTTGTCTTGGACGGAAAGCCCGGTATCTTTGGCTTGTTTGAAGATATACCGATACAGATGTGCCACTTTCATATGCAAACAATCATTACACGGAAGCTCACTAAAAACCCTAAACTGGAAGCTTCTATTAAGCTGAAAAAGATTGTATCATATTTGGGTAAGATAACTCCATGTCGTTTTAAGTATTGGCTATATGCATGGCATAAACATTATGAAGATTTCCTCAATGAAAAAGCACCTGATGAGAGCAAAAGAGGATGGCATTATAAACACAGAAAATTGCGATCGGCATATCGTAGTTTGTTACGGTTTCTTCCTTACCTTTTTACCTACCTTAAATACCCCGAACTTAATATTCCCAACACAACCAACCTTCTTGATGGAGGATGCTTCTCTCCTTTGAAAGACAAGCTTAAAGTGCATAGGGGTGCAAACAGGAGTTTGCAGCGTAAAATGATCATCTATTTCTTGGAAAATAGGAGGAAATAGCAACCCGAAATCTTACTTTATCTCTATTTTTTCAACAAATTCTTAATTTCATCTAGATCAATTGGTTTGGAGGCGTAATCATCCATACCCTCGTTTATATATTTGTCTCTATCGCCTTTTAGTGCATTTGCTGTCAATGCAATTATTGGGACATGATCTGCGCTTGAGCCAATTTCATACTCTATTATATGATGTGTTGCTTCCACGCCTCCCATTACCGGCATTTGCACATCCATAAAAATAATATCATATCTATTTTCCAGAAACATATCCACGGCTTCTTGACCATTTTTTGCTAAAGATACATCTAACCCAAGATCTTCCAAAACTCTTTTGATAAGCTTCTGGTTGATCTCGTTATCTTCTGCAACCAGAGCCTTGGTATTGTCAAATTTTATGTCAGAATCTTGGTCCTTATTCTCTTCCAAGATTGATTTATCGCCGAAAATAATCTCAAAAGTTTTTAATATCTTGCTCATATTTATCGGTTTGAAGAATACTCTATCAATCTTATCTTCTACTTTTTCAAGCATAGGCTTCAGATCACCGGTAGTTATAACGACTTTTTTGATATTTAAGTTCAGGTACTTTTCTAACTCATCTCCTCTTCTACAATATCTATGATTGACAAACAGAAGGTCTGGCAAATCTTTTTCATCCAATTCGAGTAGTGTTTTACACTCATAGGCCTTAAATTCGGCTCCTGTGTACTCCACATAGGCTTTCAATTCATCACTCATAGCCCTTTTAATATTTATATCCGGCACAAGATATCCGATCTTATATCTACTATAATCCGGTTTTTCTCTCTCTATATTTGGCTCAGCTTTTTTCAGTGGTATAGAGAAGAAGAATGTAGAGCCTTTATCCTCTTCGCTCTCTATATCAAGCTTGCCGCCCATCATCTCGACAAGTTTTGATGAAATAGCCAACCCCAGTCCTGTACCGCCGAATTTTCTGCTTGTAGAGACATCTGCCTGAGAAAAAGCTTCAAATATTTTATCCTTCTGCTCATCGGTAATACCTATGCCTGTATCAGATACGGCAAATTCCAAAGTTACATCCTCATCCGTTTCTTCCACTTTTTTTATAGATATATCTACATTTCCGGTTACACTGGTAAACTTAATTGCATTACTTATAAGGTTTACAAGAATTTGCGATATTTTGGTTGGATCCCCTATCAAAACCGCAGGCAGGTCAGGCTCAATATAAACTCCAAGCTCAATATCTTTTTCGGCTGCCCTTGCACCATATGATTCAATTGCTGACTCAAACTTGACCACCGGATCAAATCCTATACTCTCCAATTCTATTTTTTCCGCTTTGATTTTTGAGAGGTCCAAAATATCATTTACTATAACAAGCAAATTGTCAGAGCTATGCTCTATAACGGATATAAACTCCTCCTGCTCAGGTGTCAACTCCGAGGCTTTTAGAAGTTGAGTGAATCCAACTATTCCATTCAGTGGTGTTCTAATCTCGTGTGACATATTGGCCAAAAACAGATCTTTTGCCTGGTTTGCCTCTTTGATTGTCTTTACCAAAAACCCGTATATCTCCTCAGTATCTTTCCGTTCAACTATATCTTCAAGTTCCCTTTGCTGTTCATGACTCAAAACTGTTTCAATATTTTTCAAAGTATCTTCAAATAGTTGCCTGTCTTTATTGAGGTTTCTATAAATAACAAAAAGAACAAAAAGGGCTATTAATGTCAAAGTTGAAACAATGGCATATCTTATAGTAGTATTGCGCGCTTCACTTATGCCCTCATTAACTCTTTTTTGGATATCAAAAAAAAGTATTTTTTGAGGTGATTTAATATATTCTATCCTTTTATTGGTCACATCAAGCCACCCTTTTACTGGTACCTCATATAAGCCTTTCAATGAATTACTAAATATTTTAGCGCGTTCGTCATTACCTATATCAGTAAATATTTTTGGATTAAATTTTTTATTAAGTTTTGATAACAATATCTTGTCATCTATGTCATCAAATGATAGTGGTATTTCATTTGCAAGAATAGTATCCCACAATTTAAAATCTCCATTGC
>JALSSQ010000029.1 GCA_026984165.1 Sulfurovum sp. | reverse complement strand
AATTCACTTATCTTCTTGCTTATGGGCTTTGCAATCAATTTACAACTACTTTGGGAACTTTGGCCTATCGTGCTCATCGCCTATATCTCTGTTTTAGTAGCACGATTTTTTATCGTCCATTTTACATGGTTACTCTTCTATCCTAGCAAACTTCATTTTCCTTATCGATGGAATATCGTACTTGCCTGGGGTGGACTCAGAGGTGCACTTTCTATGGTCTTGGCACTGAGTATCCCCGAAAGCCTAGGATTTAAAGATGTTATCGTTACGCTTGTTTTTGGAGTAGTTTTGTTATCAATTTTTTTACAAGGATTGAGTATGACACCGTTGATGCGTCTGCTCAAACTCGTCTCACCTGTTAGTGCACTAAAAGAGTATGAACTGCTCAAAACTCAAATCTCTCTACTTCAAGATACACTTGATGAGATAGAACACTTAAAAAAACGACGCATGATTCATGCCAAAAGTGCGAACAATCTTAAAGAAGAGTTCAATAAAGAGTTACAAGAATTAAATACAAAACTAGATGAACTTAAACCAGATGAAGAAGCAATGCTGAGTGAAGAAGTATTACGAGCAAAACGACGCATCCTCATGGAACAAAAAAATACTTTATTAGAGATGTACCAAAATGGTACGATTAGCTTTGAAGCTAATCATGAATTGATGACACAAATCGATGCCAAATTATTAGAGTTGGAAAATGCCGGTATATAAACGATTTCGTCACACAGCTAACAGATTAAAAATAGTTTTTTGAATATCATTTATAATCTAAATATTAAAGTATGAAAAATGCAACATAAACAACGAACAAAACAAAAAATAGATCCAAAAGACTTAATGGCAGTTGAACGCTCAACCACAGCACTAATAGGTACTGCTATTTCACTGATTGTATTAGGCTTTGTTGTAGAAAAATTTGAACTATTTTTACATTTGCTTTCTGTAGAACTAAAAAGTGATCAAGCAAATAAATTACCTCAACTAATTCATGTAGATTTTTACAACTATTTAGGTATTAGTATCGTCTTTGCAGGGATAATGCTTGCACTATATACATACCACTACTATACTAGATGGATTTTACACCTTGAAAAAAGGCAAATTAATACCGATAAAAACATCTACTTTTTGCTTTCCATTTTTGTTGCACTTATTGGTCTGGTACTTTTACTTAGTATGATCATATTATAGTATATAAAAAGGAAAAAATTATATGAAAAAAGATATTGGTTTTTTTGAAGCATTCAGCATCGGTGTTGGAGGTATGGTAGGTGGTGGTATTTTTGCTGTTTTAGGTCTTACTATACAATTATCACAAGGTGCTGCACCCATAGCCTTTGCTCTTGCAGGAATCATAGCACTTGTCACAGTTTATGCTTATGTGAAGCTCTCACTTACTTATCCTAGTGAAGGTGGTACGATTGAATTTATTGTACAAGCTATGGGAAATAATCTTTTTGCAGCACTTGTAAACAATTTACTTCTTATTAGTTATGTCATTATGTTATCTCTTTATGCTTATGCCTTTGGTAGCTATGGTTGTGCACTTTTAATAGGAGATGACCAACCTTGGCTACACAATATATTGGCAACAAGTGTAATTGTTATATTTACATTCATTAATCTAATGGGTTCTTTCATGACAGGCAAGACTGAAGATATTATGGTTTTTATTAAGTTAGCAATTTTACTTTTATTTACAGGAGTAGGATTTACTACAATCAATCCATCAAGACTTGAACCTTCTACCTGGTCACCTCCACTTTCAATAATAACAGGTGGATTGATGATTTTTTTAGCTTATGAAGGATTTGAATTAATTGCAAATACGGCAAAAGATATCAAAAATCCAGAGAAAAACCTTCCACGTGCTTTTTATAGTGCTGTAATCTTTGTAATATTGCTATATATTGGTGTTGCAGCCGTTGCAATCGGAAATGTTTCTATTGCTGAAGCACAAAAAGCAAAAGACTATATACTTGCTGTCGCAGCTGAACCATTTTTTGGAAAAACTGGTTTTACAATTATTTCTATTGCTGCACTTCTTTCCACAGCCTCAGCAATAAATGCAACCCTTTATGGTGGTGGAAGAGTTGGATATTTGATCGCCAAATTAGGAGAACTTCCACATACATTTGATGAGAAAATAAAACAAGGATATGAAGGAGTTATCATCATTGCATTGATGAGTATTATTTTTACAACTTCTTTTGACTTAGAAAATATTTCAATTGCAGGAAGTGCTGGTTTTTTAATCATTTTTGCACTTGTAAACCTTTCTGCTTTTATTCGATACAAAGAGACTCAAGCAAATCGCTTTATCACAGGTTTTGGTTTTATTTTATGTTCTTTAGCAACTATTGTACTAATTGGATACAACACACTTCACAATCCTCATGCACTTCTTAGTAGTGGACTTGTCATTGGAATCGTTGCCCTCTTTTCAGCACTCTACTATAAAATTGAAAAAAGAAAAGGTACAGCACAATATCTGGATAAAGATCTTAAAAATCATTTACATAAATAAAGAAAATTTTATCAATTATCCAAATAAATTTAGTTAGCTAACTAGCAGACAAAAAAATGATTTTAGAATAAAATATGTTTAGTTAAGAGAGGAGTTTTAATACAATATTTTTCTCTTAACAAATACAACAAATAAGAGGAGAATGACATGAGTGCAAAACAAAATATCGCAAATGCAATTGCATTAGATTTAAAAAAACCTATGCTAGGAAATTTGGACATGGCAGAGACTATGGAGCTTATCAAAGATGTAGGAGCGATTCTTTTAGATGTTCGACCACCTGCAAAAGTCAAAGGTGATAATGCTGTAGAAGCAAATGTTCCTGATGCTTATTATATGCCATACCCTACTTTTGCAGAAAGTTTAGACCTTTTGCCTACAGACAAAGATACAGTGATCGTTGTTGCTTGTCTTAAAGGTTGGTTCGCGAACCGTATCATGGGGTATTTGGAGATGCTTGGATATGAGAATGTATATGTTCTTGGTGGAAATATAGAAGATCTTATCGCTGCACATAAAGCACATACAAACTAACATTTATTAAAACTGGCTCTGTTTCCGTAGCTTTGGAGCAGAGTCTTTACTTGTATGGGAAGCGGAGACTTTAGTCCCGAAAAACGGAGGCAAAGCCTTCCGATTCCAAGTAAATATGGTTTTTAGAGATGCCCTTAATTTAAAAATTCATACATGATTCACATTGTGATGTTATGCTTGCATCAAGTTATAATCTATATATTTGAGGTTCAAAGATGAAAAAATCTTTTCTGTTTTACTCTGTTTTTCTTATCTCTTCTCTTTGTGCAAAAACTCTTAGCCTCAACGAAGCTATAGACAAAACATTGCATAATCATCCAGATATTAAAACTTTTATATTAAAAATCAGTCAATCACAACAAAGTTACAAATCTGAACGCTCAGCACTTTTACCTCAGATTTCACTACAAGCAAACTATAATCCGATACAAACATATGCACTACCTGTAAATGGTCAATTTCATACTGTAGATAAAGATAGTTGGGGTGTAGGTGTGGGTGTGAAAGAAAAGCTTTGGGATTTTTCTTCAACAGACTCAAAAATCAAAGCTGCAAAACTTGACAAAGAGATCGCTACTCTCTCTTTACAAGAAGCCAAAGCACTTCTTGCTTACCGTGTCAAATCACTATACAAGCTCATGCTCGTACAAAAAGCTGCACTCAAGGTACAAAAAGAAGACCTAAAACGAAAAAAAGCATACTATAAACAAGCACAAGCTCTTTACAAACAAGGACTTAAAACAAAAGCAGACAAGAGTCGTTTTCTTGCAGAAGTTTATACAGCAAAAGACAACCTTGCCATCACACAAGCAACATACCAAAAAGCAAAAACAACACTTTCTCTATATATAGCAGAAACTATCGATACCAATACAACACTTCAAAGTGACATCCTATACAAAACACCTCTGCAAAAGACAAAAAACAATATCAAAAATATTCTTGAAGAAAATCCCCAACTTCATATAGACAAATTAAGTATTGAAAAAAATCGCCTTTTACATAAAGCTGCACACAATGCACACTATGGTTCTATTGATGCTATCGCATCACTAACACATCTTGATACCCTTAACAGTTATGACAGTAAATTGGTAGGTATTTCCTTTAACCTGCCATTGTATGCAGGTGGAAAGCTATCTGCCCAAGCTCAAAAAGCCAAAATCGCTACACAAATTTCAAAAGAGCTAGAAGCATCTAAACAAATCAAACTCAAAGAGGAGATCAAATCTTTGCTCATTGATATCACGCGTTATCAACAAACTATCTCAGCTAAAAAAGCACAACTTGCAGCAGCAAAAGAGAGTGCAAAAGTTCTTGAAGCTAGATACAAAGAGGGCATGAGTACTTATATACAGTTGCTTGATGGTGCGATGCAAGAGTTAAATAGCCGTCTTGCAATCATACAGGCATACTATACAAGAAGCCTTGCATATGACCGTATCCTATACCTTGAAGGAAAAATAAAATGATAAAATATAAAAACTACTTCATCGCTTTACTCATTTT
The DNA here is from genome assembly GCA_026984165.1 of Sulfurovum sp. Classification (GTDB taxonomy): domain Bacteria; phylum Campylobacterota; class Campylobacteria; order Campylobacterales; family Sulfurovaceae; genus Sulfurovum. The sequence goes on along the minus strand of JALSSQ010000029.1, from coordinate 455 downwards.
CGTAATTATCGGATTTGTTTTCTACAAAAAAGTTTATTTACCAAAAACAACTTATGAAAAATTCACACCGATACAAGGTGATTTGCAAGTACGCATATTTGGGATAGGAAATCTCGGAGCAAAAGATATTTATGATATCACAGCACAAACGGGAGGTCGGATTTTAAAACTCCATACGGATGAGGGGAAATGGGTAAAAAAAGGAGAACTTTTAGTTGAGATTGATCCCGTAGACATCCCAAATCTCATAGAGCAGGCACGCATAGGGATTCAAAAAGCACAATCAGAAGCGAATGCAACAAAAAAAGAGTTACAAAGCCTACAGGCACAAAAAAAACTCGCTAGTGTCACTTATAAACGATATGAGAGATTACAAAAAGCCTCTTTTGCTTCAAAAGCTGAATATGACAAAGCAAAAGCCGATCTCTCTTCACTAACTGCACAGATAGCAGCAA
>JALSSQ010000028.1 GCA_026984165.1 Sulfurovum sp. | reverse complement strand
GATACTCGATGACCTTGTAGCCCTTCCTGCAACACAAGAGCGTATCGCTGCGAGTATCGACCGTACTACACGCTGGGCACAGGAGAGCATTGACTACTTTAGACAAAAGCAGTCTGAAGGTGTAGGTGTAGAACAAAATATCTTTGCCATTATCCAAGGAGGTACAGACAGAGCTTTTCGCAAAAAGTCTGCCGAGGCACTCTGTGCGATGGATTTTGACGGATTTGCTGTTGGAGGGCTGAGTGTAGGAGAATCCAACCAGGATATGTATGACACAGTAGAGTGGACAACACAGTTCATGCCCCAAGACAAACCACGCTACCTTATGGGTGTGGGTACACCTGAAGATTTGGTGGAAAATGTCGCGCGTGGTGTAGATATGTTCGACTGTGTTATGCCCACACGCAACGCACGTAACGGCACACTCTTTACAAGTTTTGGAAAAGTAAACATCAAAAAAGCTGAGTTCACTACAGATGCAAGTCCTGTTGACCCTGAATGTGAGTGTATGGTCTGCCAGACCTACTCACGTGCCTATCTGCGCCACCTCTACCGTGCGAAAGAGATTACCTATTTTCGCTTGGGCACCATACACAACCTCTATTACTATCTCAATCTGATGAAAGAGATGAGAGAGGCTATTTTACAAGAGCGATTTGATGCGTTTAGAACAGAATTTTATAAAAAGAGAGCATTCTGTTAGTCGATACAAAATCAGCCTCTGTAGGGTACTTTGGCTGAGGGTGTCACTTTCATTGTGTATTGTAAATGCGCATCTTGGTCATCAAAAAAGATATCTGCACCAAAGGCTTTGACAACTTCATACTTTTGTACACCACCTTGAAAAAAGGCTTCATCGACACGCACACCCCACCCCTCTAGCGTACCCAATACACGTTCATGGGTAGAGAAACTGCGAGCAGTCACAAGGGCAGTGCGTATGGGTGAAGACTCCATAGGAAACCTGTCTTGTATCTCTGAAATGATTTTGAGAAACTTAAAAAAAGGGCCTTTAGAGAGTGGATTTTTGGCATTTTCACGTTCATGGGCGATAAAGGCATCAAGTCCACCCTCTTGATAGACCTTTTCACTTTCACCTCCAAAGATAACAGCATCTCCATCGAAGGCTATTTTGACCATATCAGACTCTTTGGAACTCATGGGTGTATGTGGGAGTATAGTGGCAGCTGCCACACCTGTATTGACTGCCTCTTCCACGTCTGGTGCGTAAGCAGAGAGAAACAAATCTACTTTAAATGCCTCCAAGTAACGTGCCACAGGTGTGCCTGCTGTCCATCCTGTACGTTCTATATCCAGTGCATAGTGCTCTATGGAGTGCCCTATGCGTAAGCCTGTTGCTGCGTTGTTGCGAGAGAGGATGATGACCTCTATGAGTTTGTTGTCAAACTTTTTGTTGATGGCAAGCAGATTTTGTACAAACCTAAAAGCAGAACCTTTGCCAAGAGGACTATTCAGATGTGTAAGCTGATGGAGATAGTAAGACTCCAAGCCTTCCTTGTCAAAAATAGCATTCTCCTTTTCGAGGTCAAAAAGCGCTCGAGAAGAGATGGCGATTACCAGTTTGTCTTGTAAATCATAAGCCATAGAAATCCTTTAGGGTATTTTAGTATGTTTTACTTTATAATGCCAAAAATTTTACAAGGTAACAACCATTTATCTACTTAAAGACAATAAAGAGGAATTGGAAGAATAATGTATCAAAAGAAAAAAGAAAGACTCTATATCTCAGACCTCATTGACGACCCTGCTGTGGCATACCCTGCCTACTATGTACTAAGCCTCTCCATGCATAAAAATGAGATGCTACATGCTGCACTTATGGCTTTACATAGCTTTGATTTTTCCTATTATGAAGTTGCAAAATCTTATGAAGATATCTTTGCGATGTTTGACTCTGGGACATTTCCTATCTATAAAGAAAAGTATATTGTAGGATATTTTGGCAATAAGATGATGTATTTGGAAAGTAATGGATGGAAAAGTTTGTCTGCAACAGAAGATATTTTTCGTATGGAACATTGGTTGGTTTATAAAAGATAAATAATTTAAACAAATTATAGTTATAAGTTTTTAATTAAGATAATTTTTATCTTATTTAGCTATACTACTAACATTCTTAGGTAGTGAAAATTGATTTTTATTCTTCCTCCTTTTAAAAAGCATTGTTTTGTCCACCAGCAAACCTTGTTAACCGACATTTATCACTACCTAAGATGAAATATATAAAATTTCTTTAATTTTTTGTTCGCATAATATGATACACTTTATCCAGTATATAATTTTTATAACGTGCAGGTTTACGTTTCCCTTCACCTTGGTAACTAAGCATCCGTGCTTCTTTGTGTTTAAAATCAATCCATCGAATAAAAATTGCACTATGCTCACTATTGTGGTATGAACTATTTATAAAATAGAGCCAATCACCAGGTTTAATTTGTTTTATATCTGCATAGGGACCATGTTTATGACTGTTAAAAACAGTTTTTCTTTCTGTTCTAGGGCATCCAGCTTTTGTATAAATACAATCTATATAGTCCCAGCAACTACCTTTTACCAAGACTTTATTTCTTATCATTTCGTTTCCTGTTTTAAGCACTTTCCATGCCAAGGGTGTAGGTTTTTGAGGTTTTTTTGAGACTATTTTTTCACTACATCCCATAAGTAATATAAACCATAAAAATATAAATAAAATTTTCATTTTCTCTCCAAAATTGCAGAAATAGTGTAGCGCCACTTATGATGTTTGATAGTGACAAAAAAACCAAATGTCTCTAATTTTTGTTTTAAGATTTCTGGTTCAAAAAAATTTCCGGGTTCACCAAGCAATTTTTCTCCGCGACAAATATTTTTTCCCATAAAAGTCCTTATATTAAAATCATAAATAAAAAGTTTTCCTTTATTTTTTAAAACACGTGCAGACTCTTGAAGAGCCTTATCAATATCTTGAAAATGGTGTAATGATTCTCCCATCAATAAACAGTCAAAATGACTATCATCAAAAGGTAAATCTTCAGCAGAAGCTTTGTATGTGCTAACATAGGTAGGAGAAAATTTAAGCATCCCCTCTGCGGGATCAACAGCGGTAAAATGAAGGTCATTTCTACATATATGTGCAAATTTGCACATGATTCCTGTACCTGCACCTACGTCCAGTATCTTTGCATTACGTTTGAGTACTGTTAAAAAAGTGCAGAGTTCTTGACGTACTTTTTTAGGATAAATAGAAGAACCAAATGTTTTAAATATCCAACCAAGATGATTAAAAGGTATCATGATTTTATTCCTTGTCTTAATACAACAAAGAAGTATATATCAATTTTACTAAGAGGTAATATTTAGGTAATTGATAAGTAAGGTTGGAGTCACACTTTTGTATTATACTTTGCCTGTTCGAATAAGAATTCGAAACTAAAAATTAAAGGATATTTTATGAAAAAAATGATGATTTTAATCGCAGCAATGGCGATGACAACACTAGCAATACAAGCAGATGATATGCAAAATGTAGAACATGCTACGGCAGCTACAGTTGCCGTAGATACTGATGTACCAACACCAACAGAGGGTGATACGAATAGTACAAATAGTACAAAAGAAGAAGTATCAGAAGACAAATAATATCGTTACTTCCATTTATTCCCAACAGAAAGTTGGGAATAATCGTTGATTATAAAATATCAACTTTTATCTCCCCATTTTGCACATCAAAGGTTACGTTTGAGCCTTCAACGACTTTGTCTTCCAAAATAAGCTCTGCGAGTTTGTCCTCTACCACTTCGTACAATGCACGTTTGAGTGGACGCGCACCATAGACTGGGTCAAATCCTGCTTCGGCTATGTAAGCTTTGGCATTTTGAGTTAGGCTAATAGTAATATCACGCTCTTCAAGTTTTTTCTGAATATCTCTAAACAAGATATCAACAATACTTGTGATCGCCTCTAAGTTGAGAGGATTGAAAATCACTTGCTCATCAAGACGGTTCAAAAACTCTGGTTTAAAGTGTTTTTTGAGTTCTTCTTGTACCGCAACACGTCTGTCATCAGGATCTTTAAACTCCATAATCTTGTCAGACGCGATGTTGGAGGTCATGATGATAATGGTATTTTTAAAGTCAACTGTCACTCCTTTGTTGTCTGTCAAACGTCCATCATCCAGCACTTGCAAAAGTGTGTTAAAGACATCAGGGTGTGCTTTTTCTATCTCATCAAAGAGTACCACGGAGTATGGTTTACGACGTACCGCTTCTGTGAGCTGTCCACCTTCATCATATCCTACATACCCTGGAGGCGCACCTACTAAACGTGAGGCAGCGTGCTTTTCCATGTACTCAGACATATCGATGCGTATGAGTGACTTCTCAGAGTCAAACAAGAACTTCGCAAGCGTTTTTGCTACTTGTGTTTTACCCACACCTGTTGGTCCTAAGAACATAAAACTACCAATAGGTCTGTTGGTATCACTAAGCCCTGCTTTGTTACGCTTGATGGCACGTGAGACTGCCTTGAGTGCTTCATCTTGCCCTACTACCTCTTTGCGTAAAATGCTCTCAATGGCTAAGATTTTCTCTTTTTCGCCTTGAAGCATCTTAGAGACAGAGATACCTGTCCAACGGCTGACAATACTTGCTATCATCTCTTCATCGACAGAGTTTTTAAGCAGTGTGCCACTCTTCATCATCTCAGTCCACTTTGTCTCAAGTGTTTTGAGTTTCTCCTCTTGGGAAGGTATTTGTCCATACTCTATCTCAGCAGCTTTATTGAAGTCACCAGAACGTTTGGCATTTTCAGCTTGCGTGCGTAGCGCATCAATGTTTGACTTGATTTCTGCTATTTGGTTAAAGACATCTTTTTCCATATCAAACTGATTTTGCAAGGAAACACGTTTCTCTTCAAGGTCTGCAAGCTCTTTTTCTATCTCTTCAAGACGTGCAGCGTTCTTGTCGGTCTCCTCCATTTTAAGCGCCTCTTTTTCCACTTGAAGTGTCGAAATTTCACGTTTGGCTTTTGCCAAATCTGTCGGTTCTGACTCTATTTGCATCTTGAGCTCGGCTGCGGCTTCATCTATAAGGTCAATCGCTTTATCTGGCAAA
>JALSSQ010000027.1 GCA_026984165.1 Sulfurovum sp. | reverse complement strand
TAGTGCAGACAAAAAGTGTCAAATATTCTGAAATTAAAAAAGAAATAGAGAAAGGTACCATTAAATCAGTTAAGCTCACCCCGACAACTATAGAAGCTATAGCAGACGAAAATGGACGTAAAATACGCTTTGTAGCACAAAATGTACCTACCTATGATAAAGATTTAATCCCCTTGCTCGAAAAAAAAGAAATTCCCTATGAAGGTATTATGGGTAACAGTTTTCTATCTGAACTTATTAGTTCACTTCTACCTATCCTCATCTTTTTTGGTATTTGGATTTTTCTTGCTAAAAAAATGAGTAAAGGCATGGGTGGTATGTTAGGCAATCCTGGGAAAGCAGACAAACTCATCAACTCTGAAAAACCAGACACAAAGTTTTCTGATGTCCAAGGGGTAGAAGAGGCCAAAGATGAAGTCAAAGAGATAGTCGATTTCCTCAAGTTCCCAGAGCGCTATATGGAACTAGGTGCCAAAATACCTAAAGGGCTTTTACTTGTAGGGCCTCCGGGAACGGGTAAAACACTGCTCGCCAAAGCAGTGGCAGGTGAAGCTTCTGTACCTTTTTTCTCTGTAAGTGGTTCAGGATTTATAGAGATGTTTGTAGGTGTTGGGGCAAGCCGTGTACGTGACCTCTTTGCCCAAGCCAAAAAAGAAGCGCCGTCTATCATCTTTATCGATGAGATAGATGCCATTGGTAAATCAAGAGCCTCTGGTGGACAGATGGGTGGGAATGATGAACGTGAGCAGACCCTCAACCAACTTCTAGCAGAGATGGATGGATTTGGTACCGACACCCCTGTCATCGTACTCGCTGCTACCAACAGACCAGAAACACTTGACGCTGCCCTACTTCGTGCAGGGCGTTTCGACAGACAAGTACTGGTAGATAAACCCGATTATGCGGGTCGCCTTGCCATTTTAAAAGTGCATTCTAAAGGTGTCAAACTTGGAGAAGATGTTGACCTCAAAGTTATAGCCAAACAGACTGCAGGGCTCGCAGGTGCAGACTTGGCAAATATTATCAATGAAGCAGCACTCCTTGCAGGACGTTTCAACAAAAAAGAGATAGAACAATCGGACTTACTCGAATCTATAGAACGCACTTTTGTAGGATTAGAAAAGAAAAATCGTAAAGTATCAGATAAAGAGAAAAAAATTGTTGCCTACCATGAGAGTGGTCATGCATTAATGGCTGAACTCTCCGAGGGTGCAACAAGAACAACCAAAGTATCCATCATACCAAGAGGGTTGGGTGCCCTTGGATATACACTTCATTTGCCTGATGAGGAAGATAAATTTCTTACCCAAAAACATGAACTTTTAGCCGAAGTCGATGTCCTATTGGGAGGTCGTGCTGCCGAAGATGTCTTTTTAGGAGAGATTAGCACTGGCGCGGGTAATGACTTGGATAGAGCAACCAATATATTAGAAAGCATGGTAATGAATTATGGAATGACAGATATTGCTGGACTAATGGTTCTCTCACGCAGCAACAATGGCTTTTTAGGCGGTGGGGGAACCACATCTTCATACAGTGAAAAGATTGCAGAAAAAATGGATGACTATATCATACAGAAACTAAATGAACGTTACACATTCGTTAAAGAGACACTAAACGATTACAGAGATGCCATAGAAAAAATAACTTCTGTCCTTTTAGATGTTGAAGTAATAGAGGGGAAGCAAGTTCGCTCTATCATCGAAGCGTTTGAAAAAGAAAACAATATGGAAAGTCGTCTGGCACATGGTGACAAAATAGCCAAAGCCGAAGCATGGGAAAAAGAACAAGAAGCAGCCAAAGAAGCTGAAGAAAAAGAAAATACAGAAGAAGCATAAGGTATGAAAAAAGCCAATCTTATCTACATCCTACCCAATCTTTTTACCGCAAGTAGCATTTTTGTAGGGGTGATAAGTATCGTTGAGGCCAGCAAAGGCCACTTTGTCTTGGCTTCATGGCTTGTGTTGCTTGCGCTTGTTTTTGATGGTTTAGATGGACGTGTAGCACGCATAACAAACACTACAAGTCAGTTTGGTGTAGAGTTTGACTCTCTTGCTGACATCATTTCGTTTGGTATCGCTCCTGCGATGTTGCTTTACTTTTTTGTAGGCTATGACTTTGGACGTTTTGGCATTTTAGTCTCTGCACTGTATGTTGTCTTTGGTGCCATAAGATTAGCCCGTTTTAATATCTCTACAGCCAAAACAGACCCCAATGTCTTTATAGGACTACCCATACCTACAGCAGCAGTATTTGTCTCTATGTGGATACTGTTATTTCATAAATATGCTCTTCAAAGCTATAGCATAGTCTTACTTTTTTTCGCACTTGGTGTAGCGATACTTATGGTCAGTCATTTTAGATACCCATCATTTAAAAAAGTAGAATTGGATAAACCAATGGTTTTTAAAACGATGATTATACTCATGATAATTACTTCATTACTCTATCTCTTTTCAGCAGAAGGATTTGCCATTATCATTTTAGTCTATACGCTTTATGGCCCCCTACGTGCATTGCGAACAATGAGCTTAAGAAAAATACACATTAAAAGATAATTATTATCCCTTGTAATTTATTTTAATTTACAGTATACTTATGAAAATTTTACAGGAGATTACCATGAAAACAATTATTCATACACACACTATTTTCACAAAAGACACTTCTCTCCTGCTACTGCTCGCACTCTAATAGTCTAACTATCCACTTTTTTACATAACAACAATTCTTTTCTAATACACCTAACCAAGATTTAGGTAAAATTAGACAATTCCTAGCGCATAGCGCTTTTATTTATTTAAGGCAATACAATGAGCAAAGATATTATTAAAATATTTGACACAACATTAAGAGACGGTGAGCAGAGCCCTGGGGCATCCATGAACACCGAAGAGAAAATCCAAATCGCTGCACAGTTGGAGCGTTTGGGTGTGGACATCATCGAAGCTGGATTTGCCGCAGCAAGCCCAGGGGATTTTGATGCTATAGACAAAATAGCACAACGCGTAAACAACTCTACTGTATGTTCTTTGGCACGTGCCATAGACGCTGACGTAAAAGCCGCAGGGGAAGCCATAGCCAAGGCCAAAATGAAACGTATTCATACCTTCATCGCTACATCTAAGATACACATGGAACACAAATTAAAGATGACCCCTGATGAAGTCATCAAACGTGCAGTGCGTGCCGTAGAGTATGCACGTACGTTTGTAGATGATGTAGAGTTTAGCTGTGAAGATGCAGGACGTTCTGACATCTCCTTTATGAAAGAGATAAGTGACGCTGTCATCCAAGCAGGTGCTACCACCATTAATTTACCTGATACCGTAGGCTTTAGACTTCCTTTTGAGATAGGTGCTATGGTCAAAGAGATGAGCGAATACACCAAAGGCAGAGCCATCATCTCTGTGCATAACCACAATGACTTAGGCTTAGGGGTTGCCAATTCACTTGAAGCTGTCGTCAATGGTGCCAGACAGGTAGAATGTACTATCAACGGTTTGGGTGAACGTGCAGGCAATGCTGCACTTGAAGAGATAGTCATGGCATTAAAAACCCGTACAGATGTATTTACAGGGTACGACACAAACATCAACACCAAAGAGATATACCCATCCAGCCGACTCATAGCCAACATCACAGGCATTGAACCACAACCCAACAAAGCCATCGTCGGGAAAAATGCCTTTGCACACGAGTCAGGCATACACCAAGATGGTATGTTAAAAAACAAAGAGACTTATGAGATCATCACGCCTGAGAGCATAGGGTTAGTGAAAGATGATACCTTGGTCATGGGTAAACACTCTGGTCGTGCCGCGTTTAAAGACAAATTGTCTAAATTGGGCTTTACTTTAGATGATGATGCCTTAAATGCATCCTTTGAGCGTTTCAAAATCTTGGCAGACAGAAAAAAAGAGATTTATGATGATGATTTAAGAGCCTTAGTCACCAACGAAATGACCAAAGCCACACAAATCTATGAGTTAATCTCATTACAATTAATGGACTGCTCCAACGGTGTACCAAGTGCTGCCGTGAAGATAAAAAAAGATAACAATGAGATTATCGAAGCAGGCATCGGTGAAGGTACGATAGATGCTGTCTTTAAAACGATTGATCGCATTTCAGGCTATGACGGTAGATTGGATGATTACAAGGTAAAATCTGTGAGTGAGGGAAAAGATGCTTTGGCTTCTGTAACGGTAAAAGTCTCCTTCAACGGCGAACCAGCCATCATAGGACACGGACTTAATATAGACACGATGTTAGCCTCTGCCAGAGCGTACATCGGTGCATTAAACAGCTATTTGAGTATGGCAGGGAAGTTGAAGTCACGCTATTGTGGTACTTCTAAGACAGTATAACCGTGGGGGTGCCCCTATGTGGGTAACCCTTTTGGAGATAATATATATCTTAATATACAAGGGTAACCACGAGGGATTACCCCTACATCACATATACTTCTTCAAAACCTCAGGAATTTCAATCGTCCCATCTTCGTTTTGATAATTCTCCATAATCGCCACAATCGTACGTCCCACAGCCAATGCAGAACCATTCAAGGTATGTACCAATCTGTTTTTCTTTCCATCCTTGAAACGTATCTTGGCACGTCTTGCCTGAAAATCTCTGGTATTGGAGATAGACGATATTTCACGGTATTGGTTTTGTCCGGGGAGCCACACCTCCAAGTCAATAGTACGTGCAGCAGAGAAGCCCAAGTCGCCACCACAAAGTTCTACTACTCTATGTGGTAAACCAAGCTGTGTCAAGATGTCTGAGGCATTTTCTACCATAAGGTTAAAAACCTCTTCAGACTTATCTGGATGGGCGATGGCTACCATCTCTACCTTGTTAAACTGATGTTGGCGTATGATACCTCTGGTATCACGCCCTGCTGAGCCTGCCTCTTTTCTAAAACATGGTGTGTAACCAGTCATAAGAAGGGGTAACTCTTTTTCGCTAAGTATTTCATCGTGATGCATATTGGTTAGTGGTACTTCAGCAGTCGGAATAAGATACAAGTCTTCCTCTTCTATCTTAAATAAATCCTCTTCAAACTTGGGAAGTTGTCCTGTACCTTGAAGCATAGTTGCATTGTTTATAAATGGAACAGAG
>JALSSQ010000026.1 GCA_026984165.1 Sulfurovum sp. | reverse complement strand
TACGACCGTGACAGCATTCATGACACCATCGACTTTGGCTATCATGGATGCTTGTGGTATCATGGTGGCGTGTACACGTAGCTCTACGCCATCATCCACCTTTTTAGCAATGCCAAGTAGTTTGATTTCATAGCCAAACTCTTTGGCAAATGCCACGTCTGTTTGGGTAATGTTTTCTATACCTTCTATGAGAATATCTTCAGGCTTCGCATCTATACCATAGGCAATACTTGCCAAGATAAGCAGCTTATGTGAAGCATCAAAACCACCCACATCAAAGGTCGGGTCTGCTTCTGCGTAGCCTAACTTTTGGGCTTCTTTAAGGATGGCATCATACTGTGCACCTTCGTTTATCATCTTGGTGAGCATATAGTTACACGTACCATTCATGATGCCCTGTATAGACTCTATATGGTTGGCACTTAGCCCCGTACGTAAAGCGCCGATGATAGGGATACCCCCAGCCGTACTTGCTTCATACATGAGTGGTGTGTCACCTGCTATCTCTTGAAGTTCATACCGGTGGTAGGCAAGCAGTGCTTTGTTGGCAGTGACAACCGCTTTGCCATTCTCTAGCGCTTTTTTCACCAAGGCATAAGGCTCTTCCACCCCACCCATGAGTTCTACAACGATGTCTATCTCTGGGTCATTTACTACATCTAATGGATTGTCAGAGAGCTGAATGCTCACGCCTCTGTCTTTAGAAAGGTTTTTAACTACACCTGACTTGGCAACGATCTTCTTGCCTGCACGTGCTTCAATGATATCGGCATTGGCTTCAAGTATATTGGCTACACTCGCACCTACCGTACCTACACCCAAAATCCCTATTTTAACCATTCTTTTTTTCCTCTTCAAGCTCTCTTAAAAACTTTTTAATATTTTTTGCTGCTTGACGGATACGTTTTTCATTTTCAATCAGTGCGATACGTACATACGCATCACCATATTTTCCAAACCCTATCCCAGGACTTACTGCTACGCCGGCTTTAAGTAGTAGTTGTTTTGAGAACTCCATACTACCCATATCGCGTGCAACTTCAGGGATTTTCCCCCATATAAACATAGAAGCATTGGGTTTGCCCATCTTCCATCCTGCATTGGCAAAGGCCTCTAGCATCACATCACGACGTTTTGTATAACGAGGAATAATCTGTTCATCAGGTACATAATGATGTTCATCCAATGCGACTGTAGCTGCGACTTGAATAGGCGTGAACATCCCATAATCAAGCCATGATTTAATACGCTGTAGTGCACCGATAAGTTTTTTGTTCCCTACAATAAACCCTACTCTCCAGCCTGCCATATTGTAACTTTTTGAAAGTGTATAAGACTCAACTGCCACATCTTTTGCCCCCTCTACTTCCATAATAGATGGTGTTTTGTATCCATCAAACGTAATATCAGCATAGGCAATATCGGAGATGATATAAAAACGTTGCTCTTTAGCCAATGCAACAAGTCTTTCATAAAACTGAGGTGTCACTGTAGCTGTTGTCGGATTGTGTGGAAAATTGACTACCAAAAATTTAGGTTTTGGTATGGAGTTTATCAGCGCATCATTGACATCTTCTAAAAACTTATCTTCATCTACTGCAAATGTCTCTTCATCAAATTTAAGCTCCATCTTCTCCACATTACCACCAGCAAGCACGAATGCCTGAGAGTGTATAGGATAAGTAGGATCAGGTACAATGGCCACATCACCAGGATTTGTAATAGCCTGCACCAAATGGACATACCCCTCTTTGGAGCCCATAGTTGCTACCACTTCTGTATCTGGATCAAGATCCGCATTATACTTACGCTTATACCACTTGCTCATCGCTAGACGTAATTTATAAATACCCTTACTGGCACTGTAACCATGTGTCTTAGGTTTTTTCGCAGTTTCACAGAGTTTATCTATAATAGGTTGTGGAGTAGCAGCATCAGGATTCCCCATAGAAAAATCTATAATATCTACCCCCTCTCGTCTAAGCTTCATCTTCAAATCGCCAATTTCAGCAAAAAGATACGCAGGAAGTCTGTTTATTTTATCAAATTGAATTTCATCAAACATGTTTTACTCTCTTCTTTTAGTTTTACCATTATCGATAACATTAGATTTCTCTACTATTTTAACTACTTCTTTTTGCAATACCTCTTCTTTAGATGCATTTGGTTCTATATTTGCTACAACAATATCTGTTTGTGCACCTGTTGCATCTGTTTGCGTATGGGTAAAAGTATTATGAATACTCAACTTGTCATCTTTCATTACTTCATTCATTTTTTTGTGAGATTCTATAGATGCTTGTGCTTCAATTTTATCTTCAGAAAAAGGTAGCAATGTAGTGAATGTTTTTTTGTCAAACTGTGTAAAAAAATACCATGACACATAGACTAAAAGTCCCAACATTACAAGCAAAAACCATTTAGAACGTCCTTTTTTTTCTTCGGATACAGGCAATCCAATAGCAATACTTTGATGTGCTGCATCATGTGATTCATAGTATTCTAGGGCTTTTGTTTTAAGCTTGGATAAATCTATATTAAAATCACGTTCAAGAATCGAAATAAAACCTAATGCCTTGGCCTTGACCATATATTCAAAATTTTCTGAAATCAAAGCTTCAAGATTCTCTTCTGAAATCTTTGTTTTTTGACTAATGACCTTTATACTGTGTTCTTCTAAAATATCATCTAATTGCATAACCCATCCTATGTATTAAAATCGCTGCAGCAGCAGAAACGTTGAGAGAATCAAACGCATGTTGCATCTCTATGCTGACTATGTGGTTTAACTTTGCTTTCACTTTACCAGAAAGCCCTTTTCCTTCACTACCCATAACCAGTACACGCTTTGAAGCAAAGGTCATATCTTGCACCTTTTCACCATCCATTGATGCACCGTAAAATGTAAAACCAAGTTGCCCAAGTTCATTAAAGGTGTCTAAAATATTTGCATCAACCATAAACGGCATATCGAGCAGTGCACCCGAACTACTGCGTGCAATGGCAGCAAAGTTCAGTTGTTTGACACCTGAAGCTATCACTGCTTCAACACCCAGTGCATAAGCAGTTCGCACGATGGCACCAATGTTACCTACATCTGTCAAACCATCAAGTACAACAATAAAGGTGCTTTTTTTGATTTGAGACAGTGTACTTTGTTCGTACGCTTCCATCTCGACAAGCAAGCCTTGATGATTGCCGCCTCTTGCCATAGACTGCGCCCACTTCTCTTCAAGAAACTTTATTTTATCATGATATGCATGAAACAAGTCCTTTGGAAGGATATTTTTTTTCGCTACATATACCGTTTTTACCTTCTCTGGATGATGCACCAAGGCATGTAAACAGACTTGTTTTCCATATATAATCATAAGATAGATTTTATCTAATTTTTACTTGATATTTACGTGCATTAATTTCTAATTTTTAATTTTTAATTTTTAATTAACGCCTGATACCACTCTTTAACCGACCTCTCGCTTACACTTGCTAAGAGTTTTGCTTTCGTCTTAGGAGGTAAATCCAGCTGTAAAATTTCTGAAAAAGAGAGACTTCGTTCAGACTCTTTTTTTGCTTTTATTATGACGACCCATTCACCTCTTATGGTCAATTCTTTGAGCTGTGCATTGAGAGATTTGGCTGTGCCTCTGTAGTAATTTTGATACTTTTTACTTATCTCCTTGGCTAAAAAAAGTTCTCTTTGTGCATCACATGCCTCTATCTCGTCCAAAAGTTTCTCTAAACGGTGTGGAGACTCATAAAGTACGGTATTGTAACCATTGTTCATCGCTTCACTCAGTGCAGATGCACGCTCTTTACCCTTGTGAGGCAAAAAAGCATAAAACAAAAACTGACCCTCTTTGAAACCTGAAGCAGCATAGGCAGTAGTCACGGCTGAAGCACCAGGGAGGACATCATACTTGAGTCCATGTTCTTGTGCATACGCTACGAGTAATTGCCCTGGGTCAGAGATGACAGGCATCCCTGCATCGCTGACATAAACAACTTCTTTATCTGAAAAAAACTCTCCCAATTCATCTAAGCGTTCTTGCCCATTGTGCTCATTAAACGAGTAAAATGCTGCATCAGGATACGTCATAGCAAATCGCTCTTCAAGCAGACGTAAAAGCCGTTTGGTCTGACGTGTATCTTCACATAAAAAAAGTGAGGCTTTTTCAAAAAGCTTCATGGCACGAATGGTAATGTCTTGGGGGTTTCCGATAGGAGTGGGGATAAAGGTAATCATAAATTTTTGTAGGGGCAGATTCCATATCTGCCCAAGATATAAATTGCCTTACGACAATTTATATTTGCTTTTAAATTTCTCAACTCTACCAGCAGCATCTACAATTTTCTCTGAACCCGTAAAGAAAGGGTGGCATGCATTACAAATATCAATACTCATCTCTGGCTTGTTTGATTTTGTTTTAAACTCGTTTCCACAAGCACATTTGACTGCACATTCAACGTAATCTGGATGTATATCTTTTCTCATTGTATTTCCTATAAAAAGTTTATTTGGTGACAGATAACTAATCTGTTCTAGTCTTTGACTCTTCCTCATTTAAAAACAAGGGGTATTGCAACGCTCTTTGGCGAGACAATGAAGAGTGGTATTTTAGCGAAATTTATTTAAAGATAATTGAACCCTTGTTCCTCCACTCCCGTGGTGGAACAGTGTCAGATTGTTATTTATGTGTTTGAGTTTTATTGTATTTTATGGCTAGACTATGCATTCCCACTGAGGACAGTGGGAACGAGCAAGGGTTTCATCAAGAGAAGTTTTGGCTTCATCATATGTCGTCATTATCCCGTTTCCATAGTAGATATCGCTTTTATATTCGTCTATCTCGTGTATTTCTATGCCTTCTGCTTGCAATATCGAAAAAACAAATAAAAGACCGATCAAAAGTCTCATTTCAAATCCTTCAAGAGTGCTTTAATCTCAGGATCGCATCTTTTTAGCATCTCCTTGCGCGAAGGAGACTCATAGATACCTCCGCTTAGATAAAAGTTGAATTTAGCAAAGGCTCTTGCTCTTTTGATTGTATTGAACTGTATCTTTTTAAACTCATCTCCAAAAATGTAATTCTCGTACAATCTTCTATTGTTACTTGTCCAGTTTCACCACGTTATGGTCGCCGAGTTCAAGAAGTAAAAGTGATAGCTTAGCAGCATAATAGTAAAATCTTTACAACCAAATAAGGATTTAAAATATGTCACAAGTCTACCACTCTA
>JALSSQ010000025.1 GCA_026984165.1 Sulfurovum sp. | reverse complement strand
GCTTCTTTTTGACGCATTTCTATGATTTTATCATCTATAAAAACCTGATGTGCTTTAGGAACAAACTTCATCCCATCAAACTCTATCTCTTCTTGTAATTTATAAAGTTTCATGATATGCTCTATACGGGTATTGAGTTCTTCAAGTTCAAAGGGCTTACGTAAGTAATCATCGGCACCAAGATCAAATCCTTTTTTCAAATCGTCTATAGCAGAGAGTGAGGTGATATATATAGCAGGTGTTGTGTTGCCTATTTCACGCAGATATGCGAGTATTTCAAAGCCATCTATGTTTGGCACATTCACATCTAAAATCAATATATCATATGAGCCTGCACCTATGGCATCTAAAGCTTTTTCACCATCAAAATAGCTCTCAACATTGTAACCTTGTTCTACAAGAAATTCTTCTATAATCTCTTGTAAAATCACATCATCTTCAAGCAATAATATTTTCATAGCATACCTTTAAAAACTTTGGCATATTTTAACATACTCTTTGTGTAAAGTAGTACACACAAAAATTTTGATATAATCTCATTATGAAAAAATTAACACTATATACAATCATCACTTTGGTTTCTATGTCGGGATGTACACAAATTGTAACAGCCCCAATTAAAATAGCTGGCGCTGCTGTAAGTACTACTATTGATGTTGCAGGTTCTGCAGTAGGTGCAGTAACAGGTGGAAGTAACGATGAATAACTTAAGGTAATAAAGTTTTTTAAAGTCCTTTGGCGTTTCTAAATTCTGCTATTTCACTTTCTACCATGCCATCGATCATGCGCACATACAGGTCGTTTATAAGATTTGGAGAGAGGTCTAATAAAATGGCTTGCTCTCTTACTTTGGAGATGACATCAAATATTCTATCTTCTGCTTTTACTTCATCTATACTTGTTTTAAAATGGGCTATTTGTTTAATGTAGTGATTACGTGTAGCAATGAGTTTAACTATCTCTTCATCTACTTTATCTATCTCTACTCTAGCTTCATCCAATGTATTACATTGTTTTATCTGCATACTTTATCCTTGAAAGTTTGATATAATGATTATAACTTAATTGTGATTAACTAAGAGAAAAAGAAGATATGACTTCACAAGGAAGTCATATTTTATATAAATTAAAAGTCGTATGTAATACCTGCTGTAACTACATTAGAATCCGTATGGAACTTGCCTGCATTATTAAGTAGATGCTGAGCATCTACCCATATACCCCATCCATGTTCTTGATCACCTTGTCCATCAAAATCTCTCTCATAATTACCCTGAGAACTATCAGAACCTAGATCATATTCAAACCCAATTCCGTAAGAAAAACCATTTTTAGGGTTATGACTACTTTTAATACCATTCGTATAATCTACCGAAGTATGCCCATATCCCAATAGACCATAAATATTCATCTGATCAATAAAATGGTATTGAGGTTTAAGATAAAGACCATAATGTTCTGTAGTAGAAAAAGTATCATTTCCAAAACTTTTTAAAGCTCTTGCCTCAAGACCAAGATATTGATTAAAATCCCATCCTGCTCTAATAATACCACCAAATCTTCTATCTTTCATATCGGCTCCATTACTACATGCGCATCCATCTCTGTTTGCAAATGCAGCTATAGCCCCAAGTCCAATGTAAACAGGAATAGGACTAATAACAGGAGGGATAGGTGTCACCTCCGCTTCTACCGGTGCAACTACTTTACCTCCCGCAAAACTGCTCACTGTCATGGCTATTGCTGTTGTTGTAGTGATTATAAATTTTTTCATATTCATCTCCTTATGCTCTTTGCTCTTCTTTTTTTACAAAGAGGAGCGCTGTAAAAAGTGTCATTAGCATCATCAACAGCATGCTTACAACACCTAGTGCATCACCACCATTTGCTTTGATTGTGCCACCAGCACAACCACAATGTACTCCTGCATCCAGTGTCAATATCTGGTCGCCTGCTTGAGGTGTTACCGCCAAAGTGAAACCTTTTGCATCTGTATTATTGGTATTATCCCCACCTATTTGTGGACTAAATACATAATCTTTCAATGCTGCAACATTGGAATAATCAAAATGCACTTTATAAGGCTTATCCGGTGTCAAATTATCAAAGAGATAATAACCTGGTTTCCCATCTGGTCCATTACGTGTTGTTTGTGTAGCAAGCACTGTACCATTTTCATCAAGAAGTGTAACCACAACACCATTGTATCCTTTTTCACCATTATCAAATTTTCCATTGGCATTATCATCTACCCAAAAAAGATTACCAATAGACGCAGTTTGAGATGTTGTAAATCCAAAGTCAACTGTCATATTGTCTGCATTACCTACAGTTACCTTAGTACCTGCAGGATTATGTGATTTGTTATTTTCAGATGTTGTATCTGTAATTTCACTGTCTGTCGAACCTGCTGTTGCTACTTTGCCAGAAGGTGTAGGTACACTCACCATACACGTTCCACTATTTGCAGGAACTTCTATACCATAGATACCATTACTGTCTGTAACGGCAGTATATGTATTACTACCACATACGGCAGTAACTGTTGTACCTGATACAGGGGTAACTGTACCTGTAGTTGCATCTCCGTCATTGTCATCTTCTATCCATACTTTATCACCTATTTTGACTGATGGTGTGATAGCAAAATTGATATTTATAACATCACTTGTTCCCACGCTAACACTAATAATACCATCTGGAGTACCATCTGTTGTAGCAGGGGTTAATGACTCAATATTTTCACCATCAAGATGACTACATCCTGCCGGTAAAACCGATGAAGGTGCTGGATTTCCAACCGTTCCTTCTACTTGAGAAAGCACAACAGTATAGTCTGTATTTGGTCTAATACCATCACTTGCAGCAAAGAAGAAGCTGCCAGCACTATCTAGTGCATTTGCAGCTAGCACATTACCACTACTGTCAATAAGGTTGGCATAAAGTTGTGTTGTACCATCGCAGCTATTTTGTACAGGTGTTCCATTTACTTGATTATCACGTGTTAAGTCAAGGAACAGATTTCCTGAAATATTCAATGTTGTAAATGGTGCAGAAAAAAGTGCTTCATTTGATTCCCTACATGCTTGATCTACCGCAACATATTTAAATACAGCTGTAGTATCACCATTATCTGGGTCTATAGTCAATGCACTGAAATCTGTAAATGTACCACCAACATTAAGTTGTGTGCCACCATTATAAAGCGTACCGCCAAATATACTAGTAATCTTAAAGAGAGTAGGTGTTGTCTCTTCAAAGTCAGCCGTATATACAGAGCTTGCCGATGCACTCAAATCAAACGTAAGTGCTGTCGTGTTGTTTGGATTCACTTCACTAGGTCGAGTATATCCCGTTGCTGTTGGTACCTTGTTGATAGCAAAATCAACATTAGTAATGTCACTATTAGTAACCGCAACAGCTATCATACCATCAGCTGTACCATCGTGACCAGTATTATTTGCAGGATCAATTTGCTCACCTTCATTATACCAACCTTGTGGCAACGCTGCTGATGGAGCAATACTTCCTATTGTACAATTTTCTTTAGTTAACAATACTTTATAATTAGTGTTTGGATGAATATACCTATCAAAATCATAGTTTCCACTTGCATCAACTGCTTGTGTATCTACAACAACACCACTTGTATCAAGCAAACAAGCATTTAGTACTGTACCATCAATGCTATTTACACCTACACCATCAACAGTATTATTGCTTGTACCACAAGTTCCAGATGGCGCTACACCATCTTTGTCATCAAAAATTGTACCACTGATGCGTAATGGCGCACACACAGCCAAACCTGCCATAGCCAGTGCTGAACGTGTTTGACATGGTACATCCGGACCTGCTAAATGGGTAATGATAAGTTTTTTGACTGGTACAAAATTAGAGGTTAAAACAATATGCCCATTGGTTGCATTTGGTGTAGAACCTGCACCATGCGCTACGTCACCACCATTGTAAGTTGTCGCATCTGTATGCACAATATCGTTTGCATCTTTAATAAGTCCTGCACCTGCTGAACCGATTTTTGGCTCTATTGTTACAGGATTATTGTTTGCATCAAATCCTTGTACCTTGATGCCATCTTGCCAATTCCAGTTTGGAGTTCCTCCACGAATATCACCCGAATCCACATCTCTGATACGCCAATTGTCCAAAATAACCTCTTGCGCAAACTCGACAACAAGCTCTGCTTTTTGACCTGCTTCCAATTGATATCCGTGCGCTGCACAGTTTCCTGGGCTATTGAAATTTCCATCTCCTGGTGCATTTTGATCGCCCAAATAAAGTGTAAGATACGGCTGACCGAATGCTGCTGATGTACCTGAACCTGAAGCGTTCACCAAATCAGTATCATAGAATTTGTTATCTGGATTGTTAATACTCATGTTAACACCCACTGTAACACCACCTACTGTTGTTGTACTTAATGGTGCAGTCAATAAGTTTTGCCATACAGTTTGTGAACCTACAGTTGCTCCATCCCATGTGAGAGAAGTAGGATTTGCACAAGTAGCTACATCTTTAGGGTCTTGATCAATTGGTGCAGGCAAAATATATGGAAAAGGTGCAAGACTACAAGTTGGTGGTGTGCCTTGCACTACCGCTACCGTAGATGTACTGCTAGTCCAAACTGCACCTTGAGGAATATCTGTATCAGAAAGATCGACACTAATTGTGTAGTTACCAACAGGTAAAGAAGCAAACATATATACCCCTGAACTATCTGTTGTTGCTGTTAGTACGCTTCCTGTACTGCTTGTGGCTTTGACAGTTATGCCAGCAGGGGCTACAGTGTCTCCTCCATCTAGCACAGTATCCCCATTGTTATCTTGAAATAATGTACCTGTAACACAACCTACTACAGAAGAAATACCAAAATCCAAATCATGATTATTGCCAGCTGCCGTTGTAAAGCTAATCTCCATGTTGGATCCATTATTGACTGCATCACTGTCTATTGTGTCTGACGCATTGCCATTTGCATCTTGTGTTGTTGCAGGTCTATTAGCAACATCCGATTGTGCAATACTTAATATACAATTTAATCCTTTCGTTAAAATATTTCCACCAGTTAAACCTACATTGCCAGTTCCACCAAAGTAGTAGTGACCATTGGCATCTGTTGTGGCTGTTCCATAAGCTGTTCCGTTACATGTTAGTGTGACAGGCACATTTGCTATCGCGGGCTCTCCCGGATCCTGGATACCATCTCCGTCCGTATCTTCCCACACATAGTTCCCTATCTCGATAGGTGCAGGATCACATAAAAGCTCGATGTCACCTAA
>JALSSQ010000024.1 GCA_026984165.1 Sulfurovum sp. | reverse complement strand
CAGGTGGAGAGCCAAGCAAAATTAAGATGCTTGAAAATGGTGAGATGGCTAAGACTGAGGGTGAGTTTTGGCCAATAGTGTATTGGTTAGCAATAGGTGCGCTTAGTTATTTAAATGCTCCAAGTCATAACGACCATATATATACAGGTCCTGTTATAAAACCTAGATGGAGATGGAGAAGATAGTAAAGAATATTTATCTTTGCTAAAATACCATATGCCAACTCTCATTCATTATATATGATTGAGTCGTTGGCATAAAATAAAACGGAGGTGTCAATTGTCAGAATATTTAGATGTTATAGTATATGTTATTATAAGCTTATCTATATTTGATATTAAAAAAATGGATAAGACTTATAAAAATATATACATTTTTTTACTCATTATATATTTTTCTGCACATATAATATATATACCAAAAAATTTACACGAAATAATATCATATCTTATGGTTATTTATGTGATTCTTTTTAAAATGGGCAAACTAGATTATAGTCCAAGGGTAAAGTTAAATGAATAAACAGATAATCAATATTGTTAAGAGAGAACTCTTCCCCCACCTTAAACTTAAAGATAAAAATTTATCATTGACAAAAAAGATATATGTATATGTGAATATTTTCTTTGAACTTTGGATAATAGTGTATCTTTGTCTCTATTTTTTGCTTCCATATGTGGCACAAGATAAATATAGGTATAAAAATATAACTTTTTATACCTACAACAATGTGTATGATGTCAATGCCAGTAACTACTTTAACAATATTAAAAACACCATAGTAGCCAATAAACTTTATAATAAAAATATTTCTATAGATATTTATCTTTTGAATAATGCCTCTATGTATTATATTTTAAATCCTATAGAGTGGCTACCACATAGGCAGACATTTGCTGTAACATACAATAAAAAAGTCTTTATCAAAGATGCAGACATAAAACGCAATAAGGCATACGCTTCAAATGATGCAGATGAAAATCTTGATGCAATTATGGTACACGAAGCTGTGCATGTGATGCAAAATAGTACATATGGATTTTTTTATATGGCATTCAAAATGCCCTATTGGGTAAAAGAGGGATATCCTATTTATAGTGCGAGACCTTTATCTGAATATAAAGAAAAAGAGATAATAGAATACATAAAAAAAACGAACGATATAGAGATATCTAAATGGAACATTTTTGACCAAGATCAATTTCATGGTCTCATGGTCAAACACGCCATCGAAAAAATGCACAAAAGTGTAGATGATTTACATTTGGGCAAAGTCTCTTATGATGAAGTATATGAGTCGCTACTTAAAGAGTACAATATCACTCAATCTAAACAGTAAATTTTGATGACATTAATGGCATCTATGCTATTATTGAGTTCGACAACCTATTAAAATTTTAGATTCAATTTTGAATAGTACGTATGCAATATTGTGAAGTAGAAAATGAATTAGAAATAAAGGGAATTTTGATGACAAATAAAAAGAGATTAGTTCCACTTTGGGCTAGAGTTAGCCTTGGGATTTTTGTATATACTGTGATAGCTACACTTTCTCAAGTATTAGCTAGTTATGTGATGAATATTTCATTAGATTCATTAATTAATCCTGAAAAACTTTCTCTTAATGAACTTGTAGTCTTTCAGTTATTTGCTTTTATTGCAACATTTCTTAGTGTTTATATTTTGAGAAGATATATAGATAAAAAATCATTCCTATCCATTGGGCTCATAAAAGATAATATAATATCAAATGTACTTTGGGGTGCGTTACTTGCTATAGCATTGGTATGTGGTATGACAACGATGCTGTATGTTTATGGTTCTATAGAGATTGTAAGTGTAGATTTTAATCCTCAAGTGTTACTTAAAAGCTTTTTATTACTGTTATTTGTAGCTGTTAGTGAGGAGATATTTATGAGAGGGTATATCCTCAACAATCTAATGGAGTCTATGCATAGATACACCGCTTTGATATTGAGTACAGTGATTTTTACCTTGTTTCATGCCATTAACCCTCATATGAATTATATAGCAGTTAGTAATCTATTTATAGCAGGAATTTTGTTGGGTAGTGTTTATGTTTATACAAAAAATTTATGGTTTTCAATCTCCCTTCATTTCTTCTGGAACTTTTTACAAAGTATTTTTGGTTATGCTATTAGTGGAGTAAAAGTAGACTCTTTGGTAAAAATGGAATTTTCGCAAGATACTTTATTGAATGGTGGTGAGTTTGGATTAGAGGGGTCACTGTTGAGTACTGTGTTTACAGCCCTTGCTACCCTCTTGATTTTGATGTATTTTCGAAAGAGAGATAATATTAAAACGCCTATTTAAGTCAACTATTATTCATTTTGGATAAAATTATTTAAAATGAATAATAAAGGAACTTATTTGAAATATATTTTACTTGTAGTCATGGCAGGGGGCTTGCTCTTTGCCCAAAAACCTGTACGAATAGACGAGATACTCACCAACCAAAATAGCTTTAGACTTGATACCACACTCTCTTATAGCAACATACAAAGCATTGGCTCTTTAAGTGCTTCTCAGACTTTTCAAACCCAAAACGGTGACTTTGTGAATATTCCCGTGTATCTGGGTACAACCAAAAGCAATCAAGACTACCTTAACATGGATGTGACACTGCGTTATGGCGTTACGAAAAACCTTGAAGCATTTGTGTCGCTCAATGGATACAGCAGTAGCACCAAATCTACACAGTTAGGTGATTTTTTAAGTAGAAGCGATAAGGGTTTTAATGCATTGGGTGCGGGAGTGACATATCAGGTAAAGCCTGAAGATAAAACGCCTTCACTTTTAGTAGGCATAAGCACGCAAGTTATTGAAAAAACAACGATAAATGACAAAATATATACCAACCATTTTAAGAATTTTAGAGTGTTTGCTACATCTTTTTATTCTGTTGACCCAGTAGTATTGTTATTATCAACCTCTTATACCTTTAACAAAAGGAAGTCATTAGGTAATTTAAAAAGAAAAGATGCAAATGTGCTAACACTTTCTCCACAAGTCTATTTTACAGTCAATCCTTACACAAGTTTGAGTTGGGGTGTGAAATATAACTATTTTACCAAAAGCAAAATGGAGAAGACTATAATAGGAAATAGTGGTTCAAACCTCTCTTTTATTACAGGATTGAGTTATGAGTTTTCTTCAAAAATGTTTATGAATTTCAATGCTGAGTTTCTCAATACATCTGAAATATCTCAAAATACATTTGCAATGACGTTCTCGTATAAATTCTAATGAAAACATTATTTTATGTAGCAATGATAGTGAGTCTATTGGGTGCCAAAGTACATGTGGTGAACGAAAACCTTACTATAGATGTGCCTGCCAAATCATGGATAGAGATTAAAAACAAACATCTCACGAGACAAAAAGAGGATTATTCGTGTGGCAGTGCAGCACTTTCGACTATCTTGACATACTATTATGACCAAAACGTTACAGAGAAAGAGATACTTGATGCAGTGATGAAGATGAAGGGCTTGACAAGGCAAAGCACATTAGCGGAGTACAAAAAAGCCAATGGACTCTCTTTTTTGGACTTGAGTCTGTTTGCTTTTAGTAAAGGGTTTAGAGCGTTAGGCTTGGCACTAGATATAAAAGCACTTAAAAAGCTTAAAATTCCAGTGATACTTTATGTAAAAGTAAGAAACAATGAACACTTTACTGTCTTTAAGGGGATGGATAGCCAATATGCTTACTTGGCAGACCCATCTTTTGGAAATACCAAAATCAAACTCTCTAAGTTTAAAGAGATGTTTTACCAAAGAGAAGATTTGAGGCACCCAGGAAAGGTATTGGCTATTTTCCCGCCTAAAGGTGGGGCAAAACAAGACAAGTCATTTATGAAACTACCTACAAATTCACAATTCATAGAAGATGTGATACGTTCAGAAGTGATAAAAAAGTAAACTTTTTCACAAAATAATAAAGACGCGAAGTATAATATTTGTGATGGATGAGGCTTTGATAAATTTGACTTCATTTCTTTTTCATAGTATGATAAAGGTATTTCAATAAAGAGGACACATCATGCAACAGAAGATAAAAAAATCTGTTGGTACACTTTTGGCACATATTATTAAAGTAGACCATAGAGACATCAAAAAAGAAGCACCTCTTTTTTGTGCTTTGATGGGACAAAATTTTGACTGTAGTCATGAAGAAGCAGAAGCATTTTTAGAAAGTATTATAGACACAGAATATGATTTAGATGAGCACCTTGACATTATCAATCAAGCACTTTGTGAAGACAAACTTTCAAAAGTACATATTTTGGAACAACTAAATCATATGATTTACTCCGATAAAATCACGCCAGATGATTATAAAATTTTTGAAGAGATTAAAAATAAACTTTTTGAATGTTAGCTCTAAAGCCCTACATGCTACAATATCTCAAATATTTTAAAGGGTTGCTATGAAATTTTCAGGAACAAATGTACTTGTAACAGGTGCAAGTAGAGGGATAGGTGCGCAGATAGCTAAAGGACTGGCAGCACAGGGGTTGAAAGTATGGGTAAATTTTCGTTCAGGTGAAGCAGAAGCGAATGCAGTTAAAAAAGAGATAGAATCTGCTGGTGGCAAGGCTGAGGTCATTGGGTTTGATGTGACTGATGAAGAGGCGTTTGTCGCAGGCATCAAAACTATTATTACTGAAGATGGTGAGCTCTCTTACCTAGTGAACAATGCAGGTATCACCAAAGATGGTTTGGCAATGCGTATGAAGACCCAAGCCTTTATGGATGTCATCAATGCCAATCTCACCTCAACATTTATTGGGTGTAGAGAAGCACTAAAAGTCATGCGTAAAAAGCGTTTTGGGGCAGTAGTGAACATCGCTTCTATTGTGGGTGAGACGGGTAATGCCGGACAGACCAATTACGCTGCAAGCAAGGGTGGCACCATAGCGATGACAAAATCCTTTGCTACAGAAGCAGCGACTTCAGGCATACGCTACAACACTATCACCCCAGGTTTCATCGCTACAGAGATGACAGAAGTGTTAAGTGATGAGGTCAAAGATGCCTTTACTGCGAAGATTCCCATGGGAAGATTTGGGGAAGCAAGTGAAGTCGCAGATGCAGTAGCCTTTTTGCTTTCAGACCATGCTTCATATATTACAGGTGAGACGCTTAAGGTTAATGGTGGGATGCATATGTAATGTTGCTTTACAACATTACAAGTGAGGAATGAGGAATGAAGAATGAAGCGTTTGGGATAGTATTTGCGCAGCAAATAGCAAGATTAACAATAAAAGCATTGCAAAG